>CAOKWI010000001.1 GCA_948473115.1 uncultured Lachnospiraceae bacterium
CAGAGGACTGAAAATCCTCGTGTCACTGGTTCGATTCCGGTTCTGGGCATTTTGTTGTGCATTTTGATCGATCCCAATGAAACGAAGCAAACGGTAAGGAACTGTTAATGACTCGATGAACCAGGGAGGAAGTATTGTACGGTGAAAAAAGGGCATTGGGGAAAGATAAATGAAAAGTGGTTTTGTAAGGTTTTTAGTGTTCTGGCAGCGCTTATTTTTGCGCTGCTGTTTTATTATTGCCTGGGGGGCAGAGGCGTAAACACTGAAAATATACAGGACGAATATATTACATTGCAAAAAGATTCTATTCTATGGAACCTTTTATTGCTGGGTGCCTTTATCGGAATATTGTATTTCTACGGAAAGGCAGAAAAGTTCTTTTTGCAAAAAAAACGCAGAAACATATTGTTAGCGGTACTGTGTGTTTTAGCGGTGCTGTTTGGGGTTTATTGGGTTAGAACCACCTGTACTTATCCCCAGGGTGATCAGGAATACATTTTGATGCATGCAAGAAGCTTTCATTCAGGGGATTTTTCGGCTTTGGAAGATGGAGGCTATCTTTCCGTATATCCGCAGCAGCTGGGAATGGTGACTTTACTGAGAATTTTAAGAGTATTTTTTGGGGATAGGGAGTATATTGTGTTCCAGTATCTGACAGCCGTCATGCTGCCTTTGATCATTGTCTCCGGTACGAAAGTGGTGAGATACATTTCCGGGGATCATGTGAGGGCAGAGCTTTTCTATTTGCTATTTGTTTTTACCTGTTTTCCCATGTACGCCTATACGCCGTTTGTGTATGGTGACTTGATTTCCCTGGAAGTGGGTATGACTGCAGTGTGGGCGTTATTGTCCTGCATGGAGCATTTTCGGGGCTGGAAGCTGATTTGGCTGGGAACAGCCATGGGGCTTATGGTAATTTTGCGGGAAAATATGCTTATTCTGGCGATTGCCATGGGAATAGTAGTTATGATTAAACTGATTTGTGATCCGGTGAGACGGCGACATCTCCTGGGAATGGGAATTGCAATGATCCTGGGGATTATTTGCTTTCAGAGCATGATAGAACTGACCTATTACAATGTCAGGGACAGGGAGGCAGACGCGATCCCGGCAGCCGCATTTGTAGTCATGGGATTAAATGATGACTATGAACGTCCGGGTTGGAGCAACTGGTATAATATAAATCTTTTTTTTGAGTGTGACAGGGACGCTGAGAAAACGACAAGGCGTGCGATGGAGGATCTAAAATCTTATATCAGTCTATATAAAAGTGACCCGTCTTACATGGTGGATTTTTTTACCAGAAAGATGCTCACCCAGTGGAACGCGCCAATGTATCAGTGTATCGTTATGAACTGCGGAGTGATAGGGGATCAGGGGAGAATTGCCCGAAATATTTATGGACAGGGAATCCTTTTCAAGTGGATCGATCATTATATGAAGGTGTTCCAGCTTACTCTTTATTCTGCTATCCTGTTTTTGCTGATTGCGAGACGAAGGGATGAAGAATCGATCGAAAAGCATGTGCTGCTGATTGCTGTAGTTGGTGGATTTCTTTTCAGCCTTATCTGGGAGGCGAAAACCAGATATATTTTTCCGTACCTGCTGATGCAGCTGCCTTATATGGCTGTCGGCGTCAATGAAATTTTGAAAATTATGGAAGCGAGGATGTCGCGAACCAAACAGGTTGTATAGAAATTATAGCATTAGAAGGAAAGATTTATCCTTTTGGTGCTATTTTTTTATATGAAATTATGCTATAATTTTTATGTGTATCCTTTTGGACGGAAATATATAAGACATGGAGAAATACGATGAACCAGGAAAGCAATGACAGTAAAACAAATAATATTGGCAGTAAACCAGGTGAAGTGGACAGTAAGACAGAACGGATGGATAGCGGTACTATAAATGCCCAGGAGAAGGAAGGGAAGGGAGAAACCGAGAAAGAAGCAAAAGAAGAAGCGGAGAAAGAGACAAGAGAAGAAGTCAAGAAAGAAGTACGGGAAGAAGCAGAGAAAGAGATAAAAGAAAAAGTCCAAAAAGAGATAAAGGAAAAAGCCCCAAAAGCGACAAAAGAAAAAGCCAGGAAAGAAACAAAGGAAACAAAGGAAAGAAACGGAAACGGTCAGAGTACGAAAGACCAGGAAGAAGAAAACAGTAACGGCGAAAAGAACAGCGAAGGGAAAACGAAACGGAAAACCGGAAAGAAAAAAAAGATCCTGATTCCGGTGGGTATCTTTGTCGTTTTGGCAGCGGCCTGCATCTGTGCCTATAGCGTGATCGCCTATTCTTATCAGGAAAAATTTTTACCGGGTACATGGATCAACGGGATCGACTGCGCGGAAATGGATGGCGCCCAGGTGGCTGCCCTTCTGGAAAACCAGTTGCAGGTGTACCGTCTGGAAGTTACGGGACGGGATTATGCGAGCGGTGCCCCGGGGGCGACTCTCGGGCAGGTTACGGCGGAGGATATCCACCTGACATATGGAGACAACGGCCGGGAGACGGTTGATCAACTCCTGGCCGGGCAGAACTGCTTTACATGGCTATATCGGAAATGGACTGACAATACATATTCTTTCCAGCTGTCCCAGGGAGTTTCTTATGAGGAAGACTGTTTAAGGAACATTGTGAGTGAATGGGAGGCATGTCAGCCCGGCAATATGACAGCACCCAGGGATGCCTGTATCAGTGAGTATTCCGATAAGCTGAAAGGATATGAGGTGATTCCGGAGGTAGAGGGAACGGAATTTGACGTGGAGAAGCTTTTGGAATTGATGGATGCGGCAGTTCTTTCCCAGGATACTTCTCTCGACCTGGAGGAAGAGGGGTGCTACGAAGCGCCTGCAGTCAGGCGGGATGCAGCCGAACTTACGGAGCCGGTGGAAACTGCAAACAAGTGGCTTGGCGCCAGGATCACTTATGACTGGAACGGCACGGAGGTAGTGGTGGATACAGGGCTGCTGAAGGACTGGATCACAATGGAAAAGGATGGCGCCGCGCTGGATGAAACCGCGGTAGCAGAATTTGTGAAAGAGCAGGCGGAGGCAAACGACACTTACGGGAAGAGAAGAAGCTTCCTGACCACACTGGGTGTGGAACTGTCCCTGCCCAGCGGCTATTACGGCTGGCTGACAGATCAGGAGGCTGAGACGGAGGAACTGATCAGGGCGATCAGCCAGGGGAAAACCGTGTCAAGGGAACCGGTGTATGCCAGCACCGCCAGGCAGAAGGGCATGAGCGATATCGGAAATTCCTATGTGGAGGTGGATCTGACACATCAGCATCTTTATCTCTATGAGGGAGGATCGGTGATATTTGAGACGGATTTCGTGTCCGGCAGTATGAGCTCCACTCCCGACTGTGTGACTCCGGAGGGCGTCTTCGGGATCACGTATAAGACCACAAACGCGGTCCTCAGAGGCGCCAATTATGAGACGCCTGTCAATTATTGGATGCCCTTTTACGGAAATTACGGTCTGCACGATGCCACCTGGAGGAGCGAGTTTGGTGGACAGATTTACATAACAGACGGATCCCACGGCTGTGTCAATCTTCCCCTGGATGCAGCTGCGACCATATACGGGCATATGTCTACGGGTTTTCCGGTCATTTGTTATTATTATCAGGTTGATCCCCTTGCGCAGCCTGTGGAAGAAAATTGGGATGATGATGAGGATGAGGAGTAATTGAAATGTCAGAGCCAGTAAGGAAGCGGCGTACAGCAAAGCAGGCAGAAAACTGGAAAAGGGCGCTGGAGCGTCATCGGGAGGTGCAGAGGCAGATTCAGGAAAACGCAGCGGACATCCTGCATTCTGCGAACTTCCGCAGAACCAGACAGCATATCCAGCATGGCGATGTAACGGTGAATGAACATGTATTGAATGTGGCAAGGTACAGTGTCGCGCTCAGCGACATACTCCATATTCCATGCCATCGGAAGGAACTGATCAGGGGAGCGCTGCTCCACGATTATTTTCTCTACGACTGGCATGAACCACACAAGGTCAATCCTTTGAAGCTGCATGGTTTTTTCCATCCGGGGATCGCGCTGGCAAACGCGCTCAAGGAGTATGACCTGACGGACAGGGAAAAGGATATCATCAGAAAGCATATGTGGCCTCTGACAGCCATACCTCCCATGTGCCGTGAGGCGTGGATTGTCACGGCGGCGGATAAATACTGTTCGTTAATGGAAACCATACACATTTACAAAGGGCACGGCGCACAGCTGCCCGAGCTAAGGGAATAACGGGTTGGAACATTTATTCGACAAACTGGGGGGGTATGGGCGGGGAGATATCTATCCTTATCATATGCCCGGTCATAAACGCCAAAGCTGGGGAAAGCTTCCACAGGAGATGTATCTTCGGGATATTACAGAGATAGACGGTTTTGACGACCTGCACCAGCCGGAGGGAATTCTGAAGGAGCTTCAGGAACATGCGGCGGCTCTCTATGGCTCGGAGGAGAGTTTTTATCTGGTCAACGGGAGCACTGCAGGGATACTGAGCGCCGTCAGCGCGGCGCTTCCCGAAGGCGGACATATCCTGATGGCGCGAAACTGTCATAAGGCGGCGTATCATGCCGTATATTTGAGAAATCTGTCAGTATCCTATCTGTACCCGCCGCTGATGGAGGAATACGATATCCTGGATGGGATGACACCGGATCAGGTCAGGGAAGCGCTGGAGAGGGAGCCGGATATCGGTGCAGTCCTGATCGTATCGCCTACCTACGAGGGGCGGATTGCCGATGTCAGAAGGATCGCGGAAGCGGTGCATGAGAAGGGTCTGCCCTTGATCGTGGACGAGGCCCACGGGGCACATCTCGGATTTTCCGGAGACTTTGCGGAAAACAGCTGTCAGGCCGGCGCTGACCTGGTCATCCACAGCGTCCACAAAACACTGCCGGCGCTGACGCAGACGGCGCTTTTGCATGTGAACGGGAATCGGATAGACAGGGCGCTGCTGCGCCGCTTCCTGCATATTTATCAGTCCAGCAGCCCATCTTATCTGCTGATGGCAGGGATTGACAATGCTTTGCAGTACGTGGAGGAAGCAGGAGAGAAAGCATTTACAGATTTTGCGGCGCGTTATAGAAAGCTGCTTGCAGACCTGGCGCCATGCAGGAAGCTGCGGTTCCTGCCCCTGGAGCAGAAGAGGCAGGATATTGGGAAGCTGCTGATATCGACAAAAGCGACAAACATGACAGGAAAGAGACTGTATGATCTTCTTTTGAAAAAGTATCATTTACAGCTTGAGATGGCAGCCGAAACCTATGCCCTCGCCATGTTTACCGTGAATGATACGGAGGAAGGCTATGGGCGTATGCTGGCAGCCCTTTTACAGATCAATGACGCATTGGATGCCGGGGAGACGGGAGAAGTCATCGATGGAGGGTATCCCGGATATCCTCCGCAGGTGGATCCGGGGGATCAGATATCCCTTGCCCGGGCATGGGACAGGAAGAAACGATATGTGCCCCTGGAGGAGAGTGCGGGCTGCCGCGCAGGCGAATTTGTGAATCTGTATCCGCCGGGCGTTCCTCTGCTGGTTCCGGGGGAGCGGATTGTCCCGCAGCTGGCGGAGGATCTCAGACGCTGTCTGGAGATGGGATTGAAAATGCAGGGACTGGAAGTGGAGGAGAACACGATACGGATCAGTGTCCTGGAGGATGGGACATGAATTCAGAACCGTGCCTGTGGAAAAGGCACAGGCAGTACGCTGGTCCGATTTCCTTTAAAACTAAAAAGCTGCTTATATAAGAAGCACAGAAAGGTTGTCAATATGAGAAAAACGAAAATTATCTGTACCATAGGGCCTGCCAGTGAAAGCGAGGAAAGGCTGCGTGAGCTGATGCTTGCCGGAATGAATGTTGCCAGGTTTAATTTTTCACATGGGACTCATGAACAGCAAAAAGAAAAATATCATCGCGTCCTGAAAGTCCGGAAGGAATTAGGCCTTCCAGTGGCGACGCTGCTGGATACCAAGGGACCGGAAATACGTCTCCGCGATTTTGAGGGAGGCAGGGCAGAACTGACGGCAGGACAGCGGTTCGTACTGACTACGGAAGAAATTTTGGGCACTGCTGAGAGGGCGGCAATCTCCTATAAGAATTTGAAAGACGATATTTCCGTGGGAACCATCATTCTGATTGATGACGGACTGATCGAGATGAAGGTGGAAGAGATTTCCGGCGAAGAGATTGTGTGTCGGGTGGTAAATGGCGGATCTGTCTCCAACCATAAAGGTGTAAATGTGCCCGGTGCGATTCTTTCCATGCCTTATATCAGTGAAGTGGACAGAGCCGATATCCTGTTTGGCATTGAGATGGGATTTGAATTTCTTGCGGCATCCTTTGCCAGGACGAAGGAGGACATTGAAGAGATCCGTGGGATCCTGAAAGAGCATGGCAGCGACATGAAGATCATTGCCAAGATTGAAAATATGCAGGGCATCCAGAATCTGGAGGAAATCCTGGATGCGTCCGACGGCATCATGGTTGCCAGAGGGGATATGGGTGTGGAGATTCCCCTGGAAGAGGTGCCTGCCTTCCAGAAGAAGATGATCAAAATGGCGAATGCCCGTGGAAAGCATGTGATCACGGCTACCCAGATGCTGGAATCCATGATCAAGAATCCCAGACCCACCAGGGCGGAGGCCACTGACATTGCCAATGCAATTTATGACGGGACTACGGCCATTATGCTTTCCGGAGAGAGCGCCGCGGGCCAGTATCCCGTGGAAGCGGTGAAGACAATGGCGAGGATTGCTGTCAGTACAGAGAAGGATATTGACTACCGCGGCAGAATGAAGCAGAATGACAAAGGCGACAAGACGGACATTACCATGGCTATCGCCTATGCGACCTGTACCGCGGCGGCGGACTTGAATGCGGCGGCCATCATCACTGTCACCATGTCCGGATTTACGGCGGAGGCGATCTCGCGGTTTAAACCCGTATGCCCTGTGATCGGCTGTACGGTCAATGACCGCGTCTGCAAGCAGCTGAATCTGCTTTGGGGTGTCAATCCCTTGCTGATCGGGCGCAAGGAGAGCAGTGACGAACTGTTTTCAGCGGCCGTGGAGGAGGCGAGGCAGGCGGGCTATGTAAAACAGGGTGACACTGTTGTCATAACTGCAGGTGTGCCTTTGGGTATCGCGGGTACAACGAACATGATTCATGTGGTTGAGGTAGATTAGCTGTGGGAAAGATCGTATATCTTATGGGTAAAAGCTCGTCGGGAAAGGACACCATTTTTAAAAGGCTGCTGGCGGATTCCTCGCTGGGATTGAAGACCATCGTCCCATACACCACCAGACCCATCCGCAGCGGGGAACAGGACGGACTGGAATATCATTTTACGGATGAGGCAGGATATCAGAAGCTGCGGGAGAGCGGCAGGATTGTAGAGGAGCGTACCTATCAGACCTTTCACGGTAAATGGCGTTATTTTACAATAGATGACGGAAAGATCCGGTGGGACGGACAGGATTATATCATGATCGGCACGCCGGAGGCTTACCTGAAAGTAAAGGATTATTTTGGAGAGGACAAAATGCTTCCTGTTATGATAGAATTAGATGACGGGATCCGGCTGGAACGTGCCCTGAGCAGGGAGAGGGAGCAGAAACATCCCAGGTATGAGGAAATGTGCCGCAGATTTCTGGTGGACAGCGAAGATTTCTCGGAGGAGAAGCTCCAGAATGCAGGTATTTCCCGGCGTTTTCAGAATGATGATCTGGAGAAATGCCTGGCGGAGATCTCGACTTATATAAGGAATAGTTAAAGACCATTAAGAACTGTTTCCGGACGATTTCAGTCAATGTGGGGAAATGATTCCGCTTGTGTGGTCGGAGGTTTTGAAACAGTTCCTTACGATTATGCAGAATATGACGATATATATATGAGGAGTAAAATGGAAGGAGGGCAGGCTCATGGAGATTAAGGTAGGCCAGGTAAACCAGCCGGCGCCGGTGGAACAGGTGCAGGCCAATCAGCCTACGGACGGTTCCTTTAAATTTATGCTTGCCAGCCATGTGGAGGAGACAGAGCTTCAGGCCAGACTACAGTCGCTGATGGAGGAGATCACCATGCAGGGCGAGAAGCTTGCCAAACGCCGCGATGTAAAGGATATGAAGCACTACAGGGGACTGGTGAAGGAATTTATGAATGAGATAGTGACCAGATCCCATTCCTTTGCCAGGGAAAATTTCCTGGACAGGAGAGGCCGCCACAGAGTGTATGGTATCATTCGCCTGGTGGATGAAAATCTGGATCAGCTGGCGCAGGAGTTAATGAAGGATGAGAAGGATAATCTTGCCATCTTAAATAAAATTGGCGAGATCAGAGGATTGCTTTTAGACATATTTACTTAGGAACTGCATCGTCAGACGCGTATATCAGGCGTCACGAAGGGATGCTTCTTATGGACAAAAGAGAGGGACGAGGATGGCGGGATTTCAGGATATTATCGGACAGGAACAGATCAAGGAGCACATGAGGAATGTCCTTGCTACGGGAAAGGTTTCCCATGCGTATATCATCAATGGGGAAAAATCCTCCGGCAAGGAATTCATTGCAAAAGTGTTTGCCATGGCATTGCAGTGTGAGAAGGGCGGGACGGATCCCTGTCAGGAATGTCGTTCCTGTAAACAGGCGCTTTCCGGCAACCATCCCGACATCATCAGAGTGACGCATGAGAAGCCCAATACGATCAGTGTGGATGATATACGGACACAGGTAAACAATGATGTGGCCATCAAGCCCTACAGCAGCTCCCGCAAGATATATATAGTCAATGAGGCGGAGAAGATGACGGCACAGGCACAGAACGCGCTGCTAAAGACGCTGGAGGAGCCGCCTGAATATACGGTGATCCTGCTTCTGACCGCCAATGTCAATTCCCTGCTTCCCACGATCTTAAGCCGGTGTGTGGTGCTGAATATGAAGCCGGTTCCGGATGAGCTGGTGAAGAAATTCCTGATGCATCAGATGGAAGTGCCGGATTATAAAGCGGAAATCTGTGTGGCTTTTGCCAGGGGCAATATTGGAAAGGCGAAAGCGCTGGCTTCCAGTGAGGACTTTGAGAATGTAAAAGCGGAAGCGCTGTCCCTTTTAAAATACATCCGCGAGATGGAATTAAATGAGATGATTGCCGCCATCAAGAAGATCACAGAGTATAAGCTGGAGATCAGCGATTATCTGGACATCATTGCGATCTGGTATCGGGATGTGCTGCTCTTTAAGGCGACCAACGACGTAAACCAGCTGGTATTCCGGGAAGAGATCCAGTCCCTGAGAAGGACGGCGCAGCACAGCAGCTATGAGGGAATCGAGAATATCATAGAGGCGCTGGAGAAGGCAAAGAGGCGCCTGGATGCCAATGTAAATTTTGAACTGACCATGGATATGCTGATGCTGACGATCCAGGAGAACAGTTGAGGGGCAGTGGCAATTAGTAACAGTTCGGCCCTCGCATTCATAAAAGCGTCTGCTTCGCATCCGACGCCGCTGTGCGGCTCATCTTTTATTTCATGTGAGGGCGCTCCGCTCATGCAGCAATTCGCAGATCACGCTTTGTGTGCAAGCACCCACGCGCAATCTGTGAATTGTTGCATGGCTGAACTGTTACGGCAATTAAAGTAAACAGCATGAAAATGGTGGCTTTTTCAGAAAAAATATGTTAGAATGACAGTCGGTGGTGTATACTGCCGGCTGTTTAACAATTCGTATCAGTAAGGCGTAAAACGCCAGTGCCCGCTGAAGCGGGCAGGGGGTATATAGATGACAAAAGTAATAGGAGTAAGATTTCGCACAGCGGGCAAGATTTATTTCTTTGACCCGCTGCATTTTGAGATAAAGCGCGGCGACCATGTGATTGTGGAGACCGCCAGGGGAATCGAGTTTGGCACCGTGGTATCCGGTGTCGCCGAGGTGGATGATGAAAAGGTGGTGCAGCCCCTGAAACCGGTTATCCGTATTGCCAACCAGCGGGATATGGAGCAGGAGGCCGGCAATAAGGAGAAGGAGAAGGAGGCGTACAAGATCTGTCTGGAGAAGATCCAGAAGCATGGTCTGGAGATGAAGCTGATTGATGCGGAGTACACCTTTGACAATAACAAGGTTCTCTTTTACTTTACTGCGGACGGGCGTATTGACTTCCGTGAACTGGTAAAGGATCTGGCCAGCGTTTTTAAGACAAGGATTGAGCTTCGTCAGATCGGTGTCAGGGACGAGACCAAGATCGTGGGCGGAATCGGCATTTGCGGGCGGCCTTTATGCTGTCACAGTTATCTGTCGGACTTTGTCCCGGTATCCATCAGGATGGCGAAGGAGCAGAACCTTTCCCTGAATCCTACCAAGATATCCGGCGTCTGCGGCAGGTTGATGTGCTGCCTGAAGAATGAGGAAGAGACCTATGAGGAATTGAACCGCAGACTGCCCGGCATCGGAGATTCCGTCACTACAGATGACGGACTGAGGGGAGATGTACAGAGTGTAAATGTGCTTCGCCAGCTGGTCAAGGTGGTGGTGGATGTAGGGGATGAAAAGGAAATCCGGGAATATGAGGTGGACAGGCTCGCCTTTAAGCGGAAACATGGTAAGAAAGAGAACGTGGAGCTTTCCCGGGAAGAATTAAAGGAACTGGAGCGCCTGGAGGAGGAAGAGGTACAGGAGATCCAGGAAAGCGAAGACAGGCAGGAAAGCAGCCAGCATCGCGGTGGTCAGCACCATAATAACCGTGAAGGCCAGATGGAGGAGGAGAACGGTCAGCGCCGGAACAGTCATGGCGGTCAGCACCGGGGTGGCCAGGACAGGCAGGATAACCGTCAGCGTCAGGACAAGCCCTATAACCGCCAGCGTCAGGACAGACAGGATAACCGCAGGCAGGAGGGTCAGCGCCAGGAGGGATACCAGCGCCGTGACAATCGTGACGGGCAGCGCAGGGAGGGTCAGGACAGGCAGGATAACCGTCAGCGTCAGGACAGACCCTATAACCGTCAGCGTCAGGACAGGCAGGATAATCACAGGCAGGACATCCAGCGCCAGGAGGGATATCAGCGCCGTGATTACAAGCCCAGATACCGCCATGATACCAGACCCAGACAGGAAGGAAGACAACGGCAGGATGATAGTCAGTCTTAAGGAAAACGAGCGAATTGATGACCTGCAGCGCAACGGTTACCGGATCATCCAGAGCCCGAAGAAATTCTGTTTTGGCATGGATGCGGTCCTTCTGACAGGCTTTGCCCATGCGAAGGAGACAGATATGCTTTTGGATCTGGGTACAGGCACAGGTATTATTCCCCTGCTTATGGAGGCAAAGTATGGATGCCGCCATCTGACCGGCCTGGAGATCCAGCCGGAAAGCGCGGATATGGCACAGCGCAGCGTGGCGTTAAATGACCTGTCGGAGAAAATAGAGATTGTGACCGGAGATATCAGAGAAGCAGGCAGTCTATTCCCGCCTGCTTCTTTTGATTGCATTACCTGTAATCCCCCTTATATGATCGGGAAACACGGCATTACCAATCCCCAGGACTCCAAGGCCATTGCCCGCCACGAAATCCTCTGTACCCTGGAGGATGTAGTGAGACAGACTGCCGGACTGCTGAAGACGGGGGGACATTTCTTTCTGGTGCACCGGCCTTTCCGGCTGGCGGAGATCATTTCCCTGCTGGTTGGATATAAGCTGGAGCCTAAGCGGATGCAGCTGGTGCACCCTTATGTGGATAAAGAACCCAACATGGTGCTTCTGGAGGCGGTGCGCGGAGGCAGATCCCGGATGACTGTGGAAAAGCCGCTGATCGTGTTTAAGGCGCCGGGGGAGTATATGCCGGAGATCAGGGATGTGTATGGGTATTAGACAGAAAGTGGAACCCTGCGGATAAGGTTTCTAAGGGTTGCGCAGGGAAGGAGAAAAGATCCGAACTGTTACTGGAAAGGAGATAATATGCCGGGTACTCTATATTTGTGTGCCACCCCCATTGGAAATTTACAGGATATGACACCCCGGGCGGTGGACACGCTTCGGACGGTGGATGTGATTGCGGCGGAGGATACCAGAAACAGCATCAAGCTGCTGAACCACTTTGATATCCATACGCCCATGACCAGCTACCATGAATACAATAAGGTGGAAAAGGCGAAACAGCTGGTGGGACAGCTGCTCGCGGGCCAGAACATCGCGCTGATCACTGACGCAGGGACGCCAGCCATCTCCGACCCGGGCGAGGTGCTGGTGCGGATGTGCCAGGAGAGCCATGTGCATGTGACGTCCCTGCCTGGTCCGGCAGCCTGTATCACGGCGCTCACATTGTCCGGTCTGTCCACCAGAAGATTCTGCTTTGAAGGTTTCCTGCCCGCGGAGAAAAGGGAACGCAGGGAGATATTGGAAGAGCTTACGGCGGAGAGCCGTACCATGATCCTCTATGAAGCCCCCCATCACCTGGCAAAAACGCTGGAGGAACTCTACGGAGCGCTGGGGGATCGGAAGATTACCTTGTGCAGGGAGTTGACGAAAAAATTTGAGACGGTTATGCCTACAACGCTGGAAAAGGCGGTTGCATACTATCAAAACGAAGAACCCAGGGGGGAGTACGTGCTGGTGGTAGAGGGCAGAAGCCGTGAGGAGAAACGCCGGGAGGCCATTGCTTCCTGGGAGGCGATGACCATCGAAGAGCACATGGCATATTATGAACAACAGGGAATGGATCATAAAAGCGCAATGAAACAGACCGCAAAGGACAGAGGCGTGGGAAAGCGTGAGATATACGCATACCTGCATGGGACGGCGGCGGACATGGGGGTGAAGTAATAAAACAGTTCCTCTGTCGGTCATGACGGTTCTGCGTCGTCTCAACAAGGTTGAGACCAAAGCAGCGCAGAAATGAAGATTAGAATGAGAATCGGGAGGAGGAGACAATGGCGGGAGAGAGTTGTGACGCATGTGTCAATTATGTGTATGACGAGGATTATGAGTGCTATTGCTGCCTGGTGAACCTGGACGAGGATGAGATGTACCGTTTCCTGTCAGGCACACAGCGTGCATGCCCCTATTTTCGGCTGGATGACGAGTACGGTGTGGTACGGCATCAGATATAAGTGTAAGAAAAGTTTGCACCGGAGGGTTTTGTAAGATATTTGTAAGAAAACCCTCTGTTTGTTTGTAAAGAAACAGGGGTATTCTGGTATCAGCCTTAGGAAACAGTTCAAGTTGGAGGAGCGTATGAGCGAGTGTATTTTAGTGGTGGATGACGACAGGGAGATCGTGAGAGCGATCAGTATTCTGCTGGAGGGGGAGGGCTATGAGGTGCTGAAAGCCTATGACGGGATACAGGCGCTGGACATTCTTGCCTCCCGTCAGGTCAGACTGGTGCTCATTGACGTCATGATGCCGAAGCTGGATGGATTGTCGGCACTGATGCGCATTCGGGAAAAGCAGAATATTCCGGTCATAGTCCTCAGCGCAAAGAGCGAGGAAACCGACAAGGTATTGGGATTGTCCATGGGGGCGGACGATTATGTGTCCAAGCCCTACAATCCGCAGGAGCTGGCAGCCCGGGTAAAAAGCCAGCTGCGCAGATATACCTGTCTGGGGGATGTCAATGCGGGAAACCGGATCGGAGAGATCAGGAACGGCAGACTGCTCTATCGCACAGACGAAAAGGTGCTCTACGCGGACGGCGAACCAATCAGGCTGACCGCGAAGGAAACAGGCATCATGGATCTGCTCATGCGCAATCCCGGACGGATATTCCCTGCGGAAGAGATCTACCGCCGCGTGTGGGAGGAGGATGCTTTCGCGTCGGAAAATACGGTGATGGTGCATATACGGCGCATCCGCGAGAAGCTGGAGCTGAATCCGAAAGAGCCAGAATATTTAAAGGTGGTGTGGGGAATTGGATACAAAATGGAAAAGCATTAAAAGGGCACTGAGTTTTCTGATCTTTTTTCTGGGGGTGAGCCTGACGCTGTGGAATCTGTCGGGGCTGCTGCGGCGCATGCCGGAGCGGATTTCCGCATGGAAATCAGGAGAGCTTCTGGCGAATGATTATCAGCAGAGCTGGGAATTCCAGAATCATATTACGAACCGGCTGGAAAGCTTTCTATCCATAGCTGTCAACGGCTGTCCGTCAGGCTGGGATTATTACGGCTGGGACGATTATTATGATTATGGCTGGAATACAGCCACCACCGATAGCATGGCTGACAGTGCCGTCGTCCTCCAGGAGGCACAGGCCATGGAGGACACAATAGCGTCTTATGCGGATATCCTGGCAGCAGGGGAGGACTATTGGGAGAATACGGATTTCTGGGAAAGTAATGGCGTTTATGATTATGAGGATTATGAAGAATTCCTGGAAGAGTATGAGATACTTATAGAAGACTATCAGAGATATGTGACCGGAAGGTCTGTCACGGAATCCGCCCCGGGCGACTGGTCCTGGACAGACGACTGGTCCTGGGAGTCCCGGCAGGAGCTTACGGAAAAGCAGAGGGAACTGCGTGACCAACAGATGGAAAGAATGACCCGGATGTACTTTGCCGACATCGAGCAGGACAGGAATTTGCTTTACAGCATCTCCAGTGACGGGAAACTTCTGTACACCAACTCTGAGCTTCTGGTGGCGGACGGCAGCATGCAGGCTCCGGAGGGCTATAATTTTCTCCTCTATTTTGACGGCGAAAAGGTCAGGATCATGAAGGACGGGCAGGAACTGGATGTCTACGGGGACGGCTATTACCGTGATGAGGGCAGGGACTGGTATGTTCCGGGCTATCGCAATTTCCCTGTCAGCGACGATATGAAGAAGGTGGTGATCTGCATGGCCGCGGCAAAAGAACCTGTATTATATACCACAGGGATCGACCAGAGCGGCGGATACCGCCGGCAGAACAACGCGCTGTACTGGATGCAGTATTACAATACGAGAAGCTGGAAGCTTCTGCGCTGGAATCTGACCGGATTTGCAGCGGGACTGGCCCTGCTTTTCTTCTCCTGCTTCTGCAGAAAGGGAAGACTTGAGGCGATAGAAAGGATTGCCGTTTTCCAGGGGAAAATATGGGTGGAGTGCAAGCTGTTGATCCTGGCACTCCTTCTGGCAGGCGGGGTCAGCGGGTATCTGGGGGATGGCTGCTACGGTTATAATGTGTGGTATGAGTTTTCTTACGCATATGACGTCGTATGTGAAACAGGCGGCGCGGCAGAGGCGCTTGGGGAATACGGCGGCGCAATCCTGACTTCGCTGTTGTATATGCCTCTTTTCCTGGTATTGCTGTTCTGGGCGGTTTATCTGACAGTAAATGACCTTCGGCATAATAAAAGGATCTGGAGGAAGGGGCTGATTGCAAAAGTCTGTCATGCCTACTCCGCCAGAGAACTGAAACTGCCCCTGGCCCGCAGAATGGTTCACAGGAATGTCATTCTGTCTGGGGTGATCGCTGCCAGCGGGGTATGGATGCTGTTTGTCGCGGTAACCTTTGTCCATGAATATGGGGGACGATGGGGATCCCGTAAAATAGGGGTGATTATCCTGTGGTGTCTTCTCATAACTGTCTGTATCCTGGCGGTGGCGTACCTGATGGGGAAAAAGAATGTGGGGGTTGCCAGGGATGTGGATGAACTGTCAGACCGGATCAGGGAGATCTGCAATGGCAATTATAGCGGTAATTATGGCTGCTCCACCGGTCTACAGGCGGAGGGTACTGCAGCGGGTGACAGCCATGCCGAGACCGGGGACAGAGAAAGACGGTTTGTGGGGCATGAGCTGGGAGATACCATGGCACAGCTTGAGAATATCCGGCAGGGTATGGCCAGCGCGGTGGACGAGCAGATGAAGAGCGAGCGGATGAAGGTGGAACTGATCGCCAATGTGTCCCATGATATCAAGACGCCTCTGACATCCATTATCAGCTATGTACAGTTCCTGAAAGAGGAGAAAGATCTGCCGGAACATGTGCAGGACTACGTGAAGATCCTGGATGAAAAGTCCCAGAGACTGAAAAATATGGTGCAGGATGTGTTCGCGGTGAGCAAGGCTGCGTCGGGAGAGCTTCCCATGAATATGGAAAAGCTGGATTTCGGCAAGCTGCTGCGTCAGACCATGGCGGACATGGACGAAGAGATTCAGAACAGCAGCGTATCCTTCCGCGCGGAACTGCCGGAGGAGCCTGTGATGATTATGGCAGACGGACAGAGAATGTACCGGGTATTTCAGAATCTGTTTCAGAATGCCCTCAAATATTCCCTGGCCGGTTCCAGAGTGTATGTGACCTTGAAAACAGACGCAACGCTGGCGGTAGCCAGCGTGAAGAATACTTCCCATATGGAACTGGATGAGGACAAAAATTTTACGGAACGCTTTGTCAGAGGGGACAAGAGCCGCACGGACGGTGGAAGCGGCCTGGGCCTGTCCATCGCCCAAAGCTTCACGGAAGCCTGCGGCGGGCAGTTCGGGATAGAGTTTAATGCGGATCTGTTTATCGTAAATATTTCTTTTGGAATAGTCGAAGGGTAAAACGGGGCTTCAAAGTCACTTTTCCATTGAAATTGGGCACTTGATCTACTATAATAAAGTCCAATCAGAAATATTTTCCGGATGTTTCAGCCATTCCAGCTGAAAACCGGTGGTGGAATAGCCGCGGCCGTTGAAAAAATACTCTGGGGGGAACACGTCTTCACCGATCCGGCGCAGTGTTTCCCCTGGTATTCGGCTCCTTGGCTGAACGTGGGAAACGCTTTCATCAGAGCTCCCTTTATGTGACGGCGTCATAAATAAGGAGGATTATTCCGTGATTTTCAGGGCAAAGAATGGGGCAGAGATCATCGAAAAAATAGAGATTGACGAAGCGGAGGTCATGGAACTCTATCCGGCTGTCAATCATGCTCTTGTCATCGTAAAAATGGAGGGTGATTATCTGCTGGGATGGCATAAGTGGAGAAGTGACTGGGAGACCTTCGGCGGTCTCATCGAAGACGGCGAAAGTCTCAGGGAATGTATTGAGAGGGAATGTGAAGAAGAGCTGGGGATCAGAGATATCAATTTCGAGTACCTTGGTGTGGTACATTATAAAATGCCTCCGGGGTATTGGGTAAAAGAGTGGCATGAGGAATATGGTGGTCTTTATGGCATTACGCTTCCGCGGAAGCTGCTTGCCGCGATGGAAAAAAACCGATCTGATGTAGATGAGATCGGAGAGATTGCATTTTATTCTGATTTAAAAGGGCGCGGAGAAGTCATAGATGAAATCAATGAAAAGCTATTGGAGTTCTATGTATGAGATAAACGGGCTTCATAAAAACGATATGGCTTTTCTTCCTCATCGTTCAGATCCCGATACCCTTTTTTCTCCTTTAAATGAAAACCTGCCTTTTCAATCGCCTTCCAGGAGGGGACGTTATCCTCTCTAACCGTGGCGATCATCCTCTTTGCATGATAATGACTGAGAAAATATTCGGAATATGCTTTAACTGCCTCAATTGCATAACCGTTATTCCGATACCCTGCCCCGATAAAATAAGTAATGCCTGTTTCCCGAAGATCTTCATAATACGAACAGCCAACAGATCCGACCACTGTACCTTCGTGCTTTAAGACGATTGTGTAGGCAAGATAATCCTTATCGGGATCATTCCGGAGCGCAGACTGCTTTGCCTCCTCTATCCATTTTGCGATCCAGCTGCCGCAGTTTTTGTCAAAACCACAGTCATTCAGGCTTCCGTCAGCTGCCATTTCAGCAAATGGTATTTTATCTTCTGTTTTTATATCCCGGATCAATAGCCAGTGCTATGCAGATATAACATCCTTTCCCATATACAGATCCCCTTTCTGAAATTTTTTATACTGCATAACGCTGAATATTGCCTAATGTAATCATGTGATTGAACCAGTCAGCGTTATGCAGTCTGGTTTCACGGCAAGTGAAATCGTTAAGCAGTATAAATCATAACACTATCCGTCAGATAAATCAATTTTCACAGGGAAAATTAATAAAAAAAGTATATTTTTACGCCGGAGGTCAACAATAACCTTGTAAAACAGTAAAGGAGGTTACACGGATATGGCAAATATTTCAGAATTGGATCTGCAGAACCTGCGTCATCTGATCGGCGGTTATGACACCACACATTGCAAGATGCAGGCATATGCGCAGCAGGCGACAGACCCTAAGATCAAACAGTTTTTTGAGAAGGGTGCGAAGTCTGCCATGGACAACAAGCAGCAGCTGATGAAGTTTTTAAATTAGGAGGCAGATATGCAGGAGAAAGTTATGGTTGCGGATACCCTGGCCGGTATCAATGGAGAACTGACCCGCTATGCGGGTATGATCGCACAGTCCGAAAACAAGGAGTTAAAGACTACCCTGAAACAGTTCCGCAATGCCTGTGAGCAGTCACAGGAGGAGCTGTACCAGATCGCGAGGGAAAAGTCTTATTATGTGCCCGCAAGCAAGGCTACTGAGGAAGAAGTAGCGCATGTGAAGAGCCTTTTCACACAGGGAACACTGTAAAGAGCAGACGCGGAAATCAAAGCTCCAGCAGCAAGCTGACGGGGGCTTTGACTCTCGCGGCATTCGCCAACTGTCCGTGCAGGCACGGCACATAGTCAGCCATGCTGACTTGGCTCATTGCTCGCGGGAATAAAACGGCGCAGGCGCCGCCTGGGGATATCAGGCGGCGCCTGCGGTTTGCGCAAGGCTTTCGGAAGTATATTCGGCGGCTTTTTTTCATATGATGGTAGAAAACAGGGCACAATGGAAGTGTGTGATACGGTGAGATTATGCTGAATATGATTTGGGCGGGAATGATCCTGCTGGCAGTGGTCTACGCGGCCTGCAGCGGAAATATGAGCGCGGTCACAAATGCGGCGCTGGACAGCGCGGGGGAAGCGATTTCCCTGTGTATTACAATGGCCGGGGTGGTGGCGCTTTGGATGGGATTGATGGAGATTGCCCAGAAAGCGGGCCTGATCCGGAAACTGACAAAGGGTATTTCTCCGTTTTTAAAATTTATGTTCCCAAGGATCCCACAGGGACATCCTGCACGGGAGTACATAGCAACCAATATAATTGCCAATGTGCTGGGGCTTGGCTGGGCCTGCACACCGGCGGGACTTAAGGCGATGGAAGAACTGGCGAAGCTGGAAGCGGAACGGGGGACGCCGGGGTATGCTTTGTCAGGGGAAGGCATTTTGGCGGATGGAAAGAAAAAGCTGAACAGGGCAGGAACGGGCGGCGGTGAGCTGCCCGCAGCGGCAAATGGGAAGAGTGGCAGGGTTGCCAGCAACGAGATGTGTACGTTTTTGATACTGAATATATCTTCTCTGCAGCTGATCCCGGTGAATATGATTGCTTATAGGAGTCAGTACGGGAGCGTGAACCCGGCGGGGATCATTGCGCCGGCGATTGTGGCGACGTTTATCAGTACGTTGACGGCGGTGGTGTATTGTAAGGTGAAGGATAGGAGGCGGAGAGTCTGAGGACTTTCCGCTTTAGTATTATTTTTGTGAAAGAGTGTTGAGAAGCAAAGTTTTTTGGGATATACTTATAAAAAGCAGATGGATATTGGGATTTGAGAAATATATGAGGTATCAAGAAATGAAAGAAAAGATAAAAAATATTACGTCTGAAGTATATGAAGAATTGATAAAATTATTTGGGGCAAAGATTGAATGTATTATTTTGTACGGTTCATATGCACGTGGGGATTTTAATTTGGAATCAGACGTTGATATCATGATTTTGTTGAATTGCGATCAAAAAGAAATAATGCAACGACGAAAAGAAATCAGTAGAATTGCAAGCCGCGTTGGTTTAAAAAATGATATTATGGTTTCGCTTCTTGCACGTAATAGTGATGACTATGAAAATAATATGAAGTACCAGCCATTTTACCAAAACATTGAAAAGGAAGGTATGAGAATTTATCGATAAAGCAAGAGCAGATTTAGCTATATATCGTTTAAAGACAGCGAGGCAATGTATTATATCGGCAAAAGCATTGATAGAAATATCGGATTATAAAGGTGTTGCAAATCGTTCTTATTATGCGGTTTTCCATTGTATGCGAAGTGTATTGGCATTAAGTTCCATAGACTTTTCAAAACATTCTGCGGTGGGCGCTTATTTTCGTAAAGAATATATAAAAACAGGGATATTTGATGTAGCTATGTCGGATATAGTATCGGAAGCCTTTGATATTCGTAGCGATAGCGACTATAATGACTATTTTGTAATATCGAAAAAAGAGGTTGAAGAACAGATATCAAATGCACAGTATTTTTACGATAGGGTAGAGGAATATGTAGTGGCGCAAATTAAGGATGGTGGTTGATCTGATATTTTAAATATATAGTAATCGTTAGGAACGGAAATTTTATAATAAGATGTATTCTGCTTTTATTATATTGCTTTTCTTATTTTGGCATTATTCAACAATAAGAGAGAGGAAAAAACATTATTACAAGATATTTTTCGCAAAGTTCGTGTCACTAGTACATCGTTGCATTAATCCTGAAGTAATAAGCGCTTGATGTTTGCGTCAGTGCAAGGCGGCGGAGGGAGGCGATGCGGTGGCATCGTTGACCGACAACAACGCGGCAATGACGTGAACAGCGAGTGCTGATTACTCAGGAATTAATGCAATGATGTACTAGCTTGACACAAGGGGGATTAAGGGCAATGGAGGAGCTGGCGAAGCTGGAGGCGGAGAGAGGGACGGAGGGGTATGCACCGAATGGGATTGTTATGAGTGGCAGTGCGGAAATGGCTGGCAGGAAGAAAGGGAAGCGGGAGAGAGTTGCCAGCAACGAGATGTGTACATTTTTGATTTTGAATATTTCTTCTTTGCAATTGATATCTGTGAATATGATCGCTTACCGCAGCCAGTACGGGAGCGTGAACCCAGCGGGGATCATTGCGCCGGCGATTGTGGCGACGTTTGTGAGTACGGCGGTGGCGGTGGCGTAGGCGTATTGTAAGGTGAAGGACAGAAGGCGGAGAGTGTAAGGCTCTTCGCTTTCTTATTTTTCTCAATTTCATATGATAGTGGAAGTTCTCTTTTGGGGATTTCGCTGCATGAAGGAACCTCGCTTCCGGTAGAAAAAGTTAATTTCTACAATTCATATCCATTGATATTTCGGGAGTTTTTACTGGCATGCGGGGAAGAGAAGCTTTGAAAAATATTAGACAGGAATGATTCAGAGATATATAATAAATAAAATACACTGGGTATGAGAGGGTGTGAAAGTATGGAACCGAAAGAGACGACACTTGCCGAAAAGCTGAAAAATAATATAAACCGGGTGTTTGTGGGGAAGGAAGAGGTAGTGGAGGATCTCCTGACATGTCTGTTTGCGGGGGGACATGTGCTCCTGGAGGATGTGCCGGGCGTGGGTAAGACGACTCTGGCCTCCGTCCTGGCAAAGAGTATCGGATGCAGCTTCGGGAGGATTTCCTTTACGCCGGACACTCTGCCGGGGGATGTGCTTGGTGTGTCCGTCTACAATATGAAATCCGGTGAGTTCGAGTACAGGGCGGGGGCGGTGATGCATCAGATCCTGTTGGCGGATGAAATCAACCGGACGTCACCCAAGACCCAGGCAAGTCTGCTGGAAGCCATGGCGGAGGGGCAGGTGACAGTGGACGGTGAGATTTATGAGCTGCCCCGCCCGTTTCTGGTGATTGCCACCCAGAATCCTATGGGATTCCTGGGCACGTATCCTCTGCCGGAAGCGCAGATGGACCGCTTTATGATGCGGCTGTCCATCGGGTATCCGGACAGAGAGCAGGAGATCCGGATGGCTTCACAGGCGCTGGAGGGTCGGACGCCGGATCAGGCGGAAACGGTATGCAGTCCGGCGGAGGTGATGAAGGTCATGGAGGCGGTGCGTGGGATCACGGTGCGGGAACCGCTTCTGGGGTATATGGAGGATATGGTTGCGCTTACCAGACAGGAGTCCCGCTTCGTGCTGGGCGCCAGCCCCAGAGCCATGCTGGCATTGATGCGGGCGTCTCAGGGCAGGGCCTTTCTGCAGGGCAGGGATTATGTCAAGCCGGATGATGTGAAAGCGGTCGCCATGCAGGTGCTTCTCCACAGGCTGACGCTTTCCCCGGAGGCGAGAATTCAGAAGGCGGACGGAGCAGGCGTCTTAAAAAGTCTGATCCTGAGGGCGAAAGTGCCCGTATGAGAAACGGGGGATATAATGGCATTTCAGTTTGATCAGGAAAATCAATGTTTTTCTATTCGGAATATGTGATGGAGTTTTGCTTTTATGGTGATTTCGAGGAATTCAGCGATTTCAGTGTTGATGAATGACTGCGTATGGAAACAGCCGTGCCTGCATAACAGGCTTTTGGTAGGAAAAAGGAAATGAGAAAATACAGGATTTTGTTTCTGTGTCTGTGGATTTTGTCACTGGTGTCAATCAGCTTTTTTGGAGGCGCGGTCAGTTACGGCTTCTTTTTTGGAATGTCTCTCTTGCCGGCGGTTTGTCTGATTTATATCTCCTGTGTGTATTTCCGGTTTAAGATCTATCAGGAGCTGGAGAGCAGAAACATGGTCTGTGGTCAGCCCCAGGACTATCATTTCATCCTGCAGAATGAGAGTTTTTTTGCCTTTTCGGGAGTGGGCGTAAAGCTGTTTTCCGATTTTTCCTATGTGGAGGAGCTGCCCGGGGACGCGGAATACGAATTGCTGCCCGGGGATCGTTTTACTTATAAGACCAGGCTGGTATGCCGTTACCGGGGGGAGTATGAGGTTGGGATCAAGGAAGTGACAGTCACGGACTTTTTGCGGCTATTTCGGGTGAGTTATGCCAATCCCGGCGTCATCAAGGCGGTAGTGCGTCCCAGACTGATACTGCTGAAAGAGCTGAAAGGGATGGAGGAATTTCAGGCGCCTCTGCAGAGGGAGGCTCTGTCAGGGACGGAACCGGATATTCTGGTGCGGAATTATGCGGAGGGCGACTCCCTGAGACAGATCCACTGGAAGTCCACGGCACGGCAGGGGAAGCTGCTCACCAGAACCGTGGTGGGAGAGGAAAAACAGGGAATCGTTCTCTTTTGTGATATGACTCGCTTCGGCAGGAAGGCGGAGGAATACCTGCCGTTGGAGAATAGGATGCTGGAGACGCTTTTGGCGCTGGGTTACTTTTTTGCCCGGAAGGATATGGGATTTTCCGTCTGCTATGCCCAGAAGACTCCTGTGAGAATGCAGATTAGGGGAATGACAGATTTTGACGACTTTTATCAGAGCGTGTCCATGACTGTTTTCGGGGAAAACGGGGATTTCCTGAGTCTGGTGGAACAGGAGTTGGCCCGGGGAGGACTCTGGGGCAGCAGGATGATATTTCTGATATTGCATGAAATGGATGAGCGCATGATGGAGGCCACACAGAAGCTGGCGGAAGCAGGTCTGCCGATGGTGATCTATGCTGTCACGGACGGCGATATCAGGAAATTCCTGCGGCAGGGCGGCGGGAGAAGAAGGATTTTTCAGGTTCCCATAGAGGAATCTCTGGAAGGGAGGCTGTGATGAAAGAATGGCTCCATTCCCATGAAAAGGCTGCTTACAGGATAGTGAATGCGGCGCTCCTTATCTGTATGGTGCTGCTGGGTGCAGAGAATTTTCTCGGGATTCACAGGCTCGGTGCGGCGCATTTCTTCGTGGCTTTCGCGGTCATTGGCGTTTTGACAGGCATTTGTTACATGACGGTCAGGGGAAGGATTCTCTGTCTCTCCGCCCTGTTTATTCTGTCGTGTGCGTGGATAGCGGCGGGACCTGCAGGAAACCTGGATTTCTGGCGGCATTTTTTCCGATGGCTGGTGGGGCGGGAGGAGGCGGCCCGGGAGTGGGAAGCGGCGTTTGGGCTGCTGCAGACAGCTATGCTTGCGACGGCATGCTACCCGCTGCAGATCCTTTTCGAGAAGCTGCCGAAGCTGAAAGAGGGAACGGCTGGGGCCCTTCTCCTTGTCCTGGTATTCTGCCTGGTGACCCGCCGGGAATGGAATCATTTCGGAATGGCTCTTATGATCTGCTTTTCCCTGCTGACCTGGGAGGAACGGGTACAGAAGCATTGGGAAAAGAGGCGGATGGCGGGGAACGGTGTTCTGGCGCATACTTTTTGGATCTTTCCTTTTGTGGGACTGTACTTTTTGTTACTGATGATTGCGCCTGCCCCGGAGAAGCCTTATGACTGGGGCTGGGCAAAGGCGATTTATTTTCAGATGCGGGAATCTTTCCGGACGTATGCCCAGAGGATCAAGTGGGACGACCGGGAGGGATTTGGCATGGCGTTTACCGGCTTTTCCGAGGAGGGGACGTTGGGAGAAGGACTGCAGGAGGAATCAGGGGAGGTTATGTGGGTGCGTGTGAACCCTGCTGCGGCGGAGCATCTGTATCTGACAGGAACAGTCTATGATACCTTTGACGGCAGGGGATGGAGCGGCAGCTTCCGGGGGAGTGCAGGCGGGGCTTTCCTGGATACGGCACAGACATTGTATGCGGTGAGGCGCCATAACGAGCGGTATCAGAGGGACTATCTGAAAGAGATCCGGATAACGGTCCGATTCGGTGATTTCAGTACAGGGTATGTGTTTGCGCCTTTAAAAATATGGGGTATGGCGGAAAAATCCGGTACGGCTGCGGAGATCGACTCCGGGGACGGAACCCTGCGCTGGGACGGACAGCGGGGGTACGGGACGGAGTATGAGCTGCGCTGTTTTGCCATGAATGTCGGACAGCCGCAGTTCGATGCCTTTGTGGAGGAGGCTGTGAGAGCAGGAAGAGCGGTTGAGTCATCCAATCAGACGGTGTGGGAGGAAGTCGGGAGAGAGTGTGAAAGGAGCAGCGGACGGTCTTATTCTTTCCAGGATCTGGCGGATTATGAAAGCGCGGTCTGTGAGAATTATCTGGATGCGGTGAACCTGTCGGGGGAATTGGAGGGGCTTTTAAAGGATATTGTGGGAGACGCCGAAACCGATCTGGAAAAGCTGCGGGCAATCGAGGATTACCTGTCCACACTGAATTATACCCTGGTGCCCGGGAATCTGCCCAAAAGCGTGGGGGACGCGGGAGAGTTTCTCGAGTATTTCCTGGTGGAGAGCAGGCAGGGGTACTGTACCTACTTTGCCACGGCATTTGTGCTGCTGGCAAGGGCGGAGGGGATCCCGGCCCGATATGTCCAGGGCTACTGCGTTCCCGTGGGTGAACAGGGGGAAGCGGTGGTGGCTTCCCACATGGCCCATGCCTGGCCGGAAGCCTATCTGAAGGGTGTGGGCTGGATTCCCTTTGAACCCACTCCCGGATATGGAAGCTCTCGCTATGATCCCTGGAGGCTGCAGCAGCCTGTGGACGGCACGGCAGAGTCTGCGGGAATCCGGCAGCAGGGGACAATCCCGGAGGAGGACGGGGTGGAGGAACCCGGGAATCCGGGAGATATGGAGAGCATGGAGGCCATGGATCCGGGAGAGGATGTGGATCCGGTATATTCCTGGCAGCGGTTCGGGCTTGCGGCATCGGCGGTTTTGCTGTTCTGCGGGGCGCTGCTTGCCCTTGACCATAGGCTGGGAAAGCGCCGCTATGGGAAAAAAAGTCCGCAGCAGCGCCTCAGGATGGAGGTTCTTCTTAACTTAAAGGTGCTATCCCTGCTTGTGCCGGAGAGGGAGAGCTGGGAGACCCTGGAGGAATTTCGTGAAAAAGCAGGGTGCATACGGGGACAGCAAAAGGAACAGGGACAACAAAAGGAACAGGGACAGCTGGAGGAACAAGGAAAGCTGCCGCTGCGGTTCACGGAGGATTATGAGGAGGTGATATATGGCGGGAAAGCAGCCGATGAGGAAATGATCACAAGTGCGGTAAAGGAGCGGGCAGGGCTTCTGGAGCTGTTGAAGCAGGAGCGGAGATGGGGGTGGTTCTGCTGCAGAATCAGGCTGTATTTTGGGAGGCACAGGCTTTAACGCCTGCGTTTTCCACAAGCTCCGGGGTGTTGACTTGTTGCCCGCGGAAATAAGAGAAAAGGAAAAAGAAAAACGGAGGAATGGATATGCCATATAATATCATTTTTTACTTTACAGATCAGCAGCGCTGGGATACCTGCGGGTGCTTTGGACAGCCCCTGGATATTACGCCTAATCTGGACCGGCTGGCGGGCGAGGGGATTCAGTTTGACAATGCGTTTACTCCTCAGCCGGTGTGCGGTCCCTGCAGGGCACTGTTTCAAACAGGCAGATATCCCACGGAGACGGGCTGTTTCCGCAATGGCATCATGCTGCCGGAGGGAGTGAAGACCCTGGCTGATTATATTGAGGAGGCGGGCTATGAGACGGCATATATCGGGAAGTGGCATCTGGCCAGTGAGGAGGAGGCTGACGGCTCTCCTGTTATCGATCATACTGTCACGGCGATTCCAGGGAAGCTGCGCGGGGGATACACAGGTTTCTGGCGCGCGTCCGATGTGCTGGAGTTCACCTCCCACGGTTATGACGGATATGTTTTTGACGAGAATGACCGCCGTGTGGATTTCAAGGGCTATCGGGCGGACTGCATTAACGACATGGCGTTGGAGTTCCTGGACGGGTATGACGGGAGAAAGCCGTTTTTCATGACGATATCCCAGATTGAGCCGCACCATCAGAATGATCACAGACACTATGAGGGTCCCGAGGGTTCCAGGGAGAAATACAAAGATTTCGTTTTGCCCGGGGATCTGGCGGCTCTCTCCGGCAATGCCGCGGAGGAATATCCTGATTATCTGGGGCAGTGCGCCAGCCTGGACGAGAATCTGGGGCGCCTGATGGACAAGCTGAAGGAAAAGGGGCTGTATAAAGACACGGTCATTCTCTTTGCTTCCGACCACGGTTCTCATTTCAAGACGAGAAATACTGATGCGCATTTAAACGGGGGAGACGATTACAAGCGCTCCTGCCATGACGGATGCCTTTATGTTCCGCTTGTGATTGCAGGCGGGCCTTATCGGGGAGGGGTGGCGGTGAAAGAACTGGTGAGCACCGCAAGCCTGCCCAAGACCATTCTGGCCCTGGCAGGTGTGGATGTCGGGGATGCCATGATCGGGGAGAATCTTCTGGATGTGGTGGAAAAAAGGAATCCGGACAGGCCCAACGAGGTCTTTGCCCAGATTTCAGAGAGCCGGGTGGGGAGGTGCCTTCGCACAGACAAATATACCTATTCGGTATATGCCCCCGGTCTGAACGGGTTTGAGGCGGCTTCGGCGCAGGAATATGCGGATGATTTCTTATACGATCTTGAAAAAGATCCGTACCAGTTAAATAATGTGGTGTCCGAACCCGCATACGCGCAGATTAAAGTAAAGCTGCGAGAAAGACTGCTGGAATGGATCCTGCAGGCGGAGGGTACCCGCCCTTCTATCGTGGATTGAACAACCATCCGCTCTGGAACAGACAGCCAGAGCGGATGGTTGTTATTTTATCGGTAACTGCACCATATAAGCAACCGCGCCTTTGCCAGGGAAGAATGCGAAGCATTCTTTGAAGCGAGTTTGCTCGCTTTTAACCATATAAGCAACCGCGCCTTTGCCGGGGAAGAATGCGAAGCATTCTTTGAAGTGCCGCTTGCGGCACTTTGTTAACGATACTGCTGACGGTATTTCCGGGGGCTCATTCCCTCCTCCCGGTGGAAACACTGGGAAAAGTAGCTCAGTGATGAAAATCCCAGCATTTGGGTGATGGTGGAAAGGTTGTGGTTGGTTTCCCGCAGGAGAAAACGGCTTTCGTCAATGCGCCTGGAAATCAGGTAATTGATGGGGGAAGCGCCAAACTCCTTTTTAAAAGTATGGGCCAGATAATATTTATTCATGTGCGCCAGCCCGGCCAGCTGCTCCAGCGTTATGTTCTCCTTAAAATGATTGTCGATATAGCGCCGGATCAGTTCGCAGTCGCGGCTGGAGCGGGAAGGCGGGTATTCATCTGAGAAAGAGAACGTTATCTGGCGCTTTAGGCGCAACAAAACCACCTGCAGCAAATGCTGGCAGGCTTCTTCATAGCTGGGCTGGGATTCGTACGCCTCTTCGAGCATCAGGTGCAGGCAGTACATCAATTCTTTCCAGCCGCTGCGGATATGGAGCATGATGTAGCCTTCCGCGCCGGTGATGGCCGCCAGGTTCTCCACGCCCAGGGCGATGTATTTTAAAGGATTCTCTTCCTGGCTCAGCTCTGTGTGCGGAACATTGTCGTTAACGATGATCAGGTCGTGGATGGCCACAGGGATCTCATCGTCCTGTGTGCGGAACCACCCGTGTCCATCCGTAAAGAAAAAAATTTCGGTGCAGATATGGGTGTGGAGATCGGATCCCCATGTTGTGGAATATTGATCCTGTGCAATATAACTTAACCGTGGAGCCGCGTGGTCGGACGGTTCGGATGCCTCCCTGGGAAAACTGTGCTTGTAGCTGTCCAAAATGCTCCTCCTATGCTATGCTGCGCAATATTATAAAAATACATTTTTCTGTAAATCCAGTCATATTATAAGCTTTATTCTCCTGTTTTGCAACTATGCATAATCTTTATGGGAAATTTTGCGACTCTGTTGGGCGCATTCGCCAATACCAGAACGGACAAAAAAGCATTATTTAATGTATTTGGGCAAAAAAATTGACTTGTTTGAGCAATTTGACAAAAATACGAAAAAGCAATATATATAAAGAATAAAGCAATAAAGGCGTTGTTTTCTGGAATGGTTTTTTATATAATGAGAATACAAAGTTCGAAATGCCGAATGGAACACGAAATCACCCGGAAAGGGTAGCGCAAAAAGAAAGGGAGAAAAATATGAAAAAGAAAAAGATTTTCAGTTTACTGATGGCTTCGGCTTTATGCCTGTCCGTGCTGGCAGGTTGTGGAAGTGAACCGGCGGGGAGTTCACAGTCTGGCAGTACTCAGCCGAGTAACACTCAGTCGGGCGGAAGCCAGGCGGAGGCTTCAGGCACCACTCAGGGCGGAGGCGGAAAGCAGTATGAAGGCGTAGAGCTGACCATGTGGTCCATGTGGACATCCGCTGAGCCTCAGGCACAGGTTATCCAGGAAGCGGCCGCTGCATTTGAAGAGCAGACCGGCGCTAAGGTCAACATTGAATGGAAGGGACGTGACATCAACCAGGTGCTGTCCGCATCCCTGGAAGCAAAAGACAAGTTTGACATTTTTGAAGACGACTACCAGCGTATTGCCAATGTTTATGCGGAATATACTTATGATCTGACAGATATGGCAAAGGCTGTGGATTATGACAGCTTCAGCTATCCCTGCCTGAACAACCAGGTGATCGCCTGGACGGGAAATCTGAATTCCATCGTAGAGCAGCCTCAGGTAGGCGGCGTATTCTACGACAAGGACGCTTTTGAAAAGGCAGGTGTCACGGCGGAGCCTAAGACCTGGAAGGAGTTCCTGGATGTATGCCAGAAGCTGAAGGATTCCGGCGTGGGCCCCATCGCCCAGGACGGCGCGTATTGCGATTTTGCTTTCTATCATCAGCTGGTCCGTCACCTGGGTGAGGATAAGATCACGGAGCTGGCCCTGAACGGCGGCTGGTCCGGCACCGAGGCTGAGACGGCGGCACAGGAGATCATTGACCTGATCAATGCGGGCTATTTTGTGGACGGCGCTCCGGATGAGTTCCCCAGCAGCGAGAACAAGATTGGTTTCGGCATGGCGGCAATGATCGTATGTGCGAACTATGTTACCGCCGAAGTAAACGGCAACACAGGCACAGAAGTAAACTGGGGGCTGTTTAACTATCCCGCAGTAGAAAACGGTGCGGAGAATACTGCCGCATATGCAGGCGCCAACTCTCTGGCAATCACATCCTACAGCGAAAATGCCCAGGCAGCGTTTGACTTTATCATGCTGCTGACCACCGGCGAATTTGACCAGAAGATGGCAGATACCGCAAAACAGATACCTGCGGATAACCGCAATACGGCTCCGGCGATTCTGAACGGTACGGTGGAGACCCTGCTGGCCGCTGAAGTGCCTATGACATGGTGCGCAGGCCTTCACGCGAATGATGACCTGAAAACAAGCTTTAAGTCCATGTGTGTTGAGCTGTTTGAAGGAAAGTATGCTTCTGGTGCGGATTTCTGTAAAGCTTTGGATGCTCTGTATTAAGGAATAATGGAAAAGCAGGCAGAGCCTCGTGCACTGCCTGCTTTTATCTTATAGGAAATTCGTCCAGTTACTTTCTGCCAGTGATATCCGTTGTTACATATTGACTGTTACGGAAGCGATAGAAAGGAGAGCAACATGAAAAAAAATAAGGCAATGATTTTCTGGTTCAGTCTGCCTTCCCTGCTGTGTCTGCTTATCATGTTTGTCTATCCCGTGTGCCGCACGGTATTGATGAGCTTCTTTAAGGTGGAGAGTGTCACTGCGGGGCTGTCTGACTGGGGATTCTATGGCATAGGGAACTACAGCAAGATCTTTGGCAGCCAGACTTTCCGGACCGCTATGGGCAATATGCTTCTGATCTGGCTTGTCGGGGGTGTGATTACGCTTGTGCTGGCAATGCTGATGGCGGTAGTCATCACCAGCGGGATCCGGGGAAAGAAATTTTTCCGTGCCGCGATCTATATGCCCAACATCATCAGTGCCGTAGCGCTGGCGACTATGTGGATCCAGTACATTTTCAATTATGATTATGGCCTGCTGAACGAAATGGTTAAGGTGTTCGGGGGCGATAAGATCAAATGGCTTGGGAGTGACATGAAGTTCTGGTCCATGGTGGCGGCATTTATCTTCGGCAGTGTCGGCTACTATATGCTTATCTATATCAGTGGTATCGAAGGAATCCCTCTGGACTTTTTTGAGGCGGCAACTCTGGATGGCGCAGGAAAAGTCAAACAGTTTACGCACATTACCCTTCCTCTTTTGAAAGGGGTTATCAAGACATCGATTACCTTCTGGAGCATCAATGCCACCACCTTCTTCTTGTGGACGAAAATGTTCTCGCCCATCGATACGGAGGAAGCGACCATTGTGCCGGTTGTTTATCTGTACGACACCGTGTTTGGCGGCAAGGGCATCGTCACCCGTGACGCGGGCGCCGGCGCCGCCGTAGGCGTGGTGCTTACCGTGATCATCATCATTGTGTATGTCATTACCCAGAAGCTGTTCAAGAGCGGCGACCTGGAATATTAGGAAGGGAGGAAATACCATGAAAAATATCAACTGGAAGAAAGAATTCAAGCTGCTGCCGGGGTACATTATTGTCGTTTTGTGGGTGGCATTTACGGCAGTCATGCTGTGTTGGATCCTGGGGGCAAGCCTCTCCACCTCCAGGGAAATTTTCTCCGGCAGCATTTTTAAATTTGAAACAGGCCTGCACTGGGAGAATTATGCCACGGCATGGCAGGTGCAGAATGTTTCGGTGTTCTTTGGAAACTCCCTGCTCTATTCTGTGGTCTCCTGCTTCGGTGTGCTGGCCATCTCAGCCCCCGCGGCTTATGTGCTTTCCCGCTGGAAATTTACCGGCGGTGCGGCTCTGCGCATCGGCCTGGTAATCGCCATGAGTGTGCCCATCATTATGGTCATCATGCCTATTTACTCTATCGTGGTGCAATTGGGAATCAAGGGACGGGTGCTGCTGATCCTGCTGTACATTATGATGCGTGTGCCCTATACGACGATCTATCTGCTGGACTTCTTTGCAACCTTGTCCAGAAGCTACGAGGAGGCCGCTTACCTGGACGGCTGCAGCGCCCCCAAAACATTCCTGCGTATTATGCTGCCGTTGGTTCAGCCGGCGGTGGTTACCGTGACCATTTTTAATTTCATGTCCGTCTGGAACGAGTTCTTTATGGCTCTCATCTTTACCTCCAGCGAGAGCATGACCCCCGTGGGCGTAGGGTTGCTTAACATCGTCAACTCTATGAAGTATACCGGAAATTACGGCGGGATGTTCGCGGCGGTTATTATTGTATTCCTGCCTACGTTCCTGCTATACATCTTTATGTCAGAGAAGATTATCGCAGGCGTTACCGGCGGCGGTGTGAAGGGTTGATTTCCGCGGGATTGTTGACTGGAGATTCCGCAGGGCGGAATGATGGAGGATGATTATGGATATGGAACAGAAAACCGGCCGGGTGACCATTCCCACCGATGTGGATGTGGTGCCCGAGACATTGGAGCTTTTAAAACGGTGGGGAGCTGATGCGATCCGGGATTGTGACGGCACAGATTATCCGGATGAGCTGAAGCGGGTGGATGCAAAGGTCTACTCAACCTATTATACGACGCGGAAGGATAACGCCTGGGCCAAAGCCAATCCGGATGAGGTGCAGCAGTGCTATATTATGACTGGATTCCATACGGCCATGGAAGACTCGCTGTCCATACCGCTGATGAAGGGAATCAGTTCGGAGCTGCTTAAGGTAAATGATTGTGATGACATCAGACGTTGGTGGGAGGTGATGGACCGTACCGCGGGGGAACCTGTTTCCCCGGATTCCTGGCATTATGAGGCGGAGACGGGATGTGTGGTCATTGACGCGCCGCAGGCTTTCCATGACTATACGGTCAGCTTCCTGGCGTACCTGATCTGGGATCCGGTGCATATGTACAATGCGGTTACCAACGGGTGGACGAATTTTGAACCGCAGATCACGTTTGATGTGCGTCAGCCCAAGACACGGAAGTTTACGATGGAACGGCTGCGGAAATTTATAGAAGAGCATCCCTATGTGAACGTGATCAGATATACGACGTTTTTCCATCAGTTCACCCTGGTCTTCGATGAATGGAAGCGGGAAAAATATGTGGACTGGTACGGCTACTCCGCATCCGTCTCGCCATATATTCTGGAGCAGTTTGAGCGGGAAGCGGGATATCCTTTCCGGCCGGAGTACATTATCGATCAGGGATATTACAATAATCAGTACCGGATCCCTTCCAGGGAGTATAAGGATTTTATGGCATTCCAGTGCAGGGAGGTTGCGAAGCTGGTGAAGGAGATGGTGGGAATTACCCATGAGATGGGGAAGGAAGCCATGATGTTTCTGGGCGACCACTGGATTGGAACCGAGCCGTATCTGGACGAATTTAGGACCATCGGCCTGGACGCGGTGGTCGGGTCGGTGGGGAACGGTTCTACTCTGCGGCTCATCGCTGATATCCCCGGAGTGAAATATACAGAGGGACGTTTCCTGCCTTACTTTTTCCCGGATACCTTTCATGAGGGAGGGGATCCCGTCAGAGAGGCGAAGGAAAACTGGGTGACCGCAAGACGCGCCATCCTCAGAAAGCCCATCGACAGGATCGGGTACGGCGGATATTTGAAGCTGGCCTGCCAGTTCCCGGAATTTATCGATTATGTGGAAGATGTCTGCAATGAGTTCAGGGAATTGTATGAAAACATAAAGGGGACCACTCCTTATTGCATCAAGACGGTGGCTGTCCTGAACAGCTGGGGCAGAGCCAGATCCTGGGGCTGCCATATGGTGCACCATGCTCTGTATCAGAAGCAGAACTATTCCTATGCAGGGGTGATCGAGGCTTTGTCCGGCGCTCCCTACGATGTGCGGTTTATAAGCTTTGACGATATCAAGGCCGATCCGGGTGTCCTGGATGATATAGATGTCCTGATCAATGTAGGAGACGGGGATACGGCCCATACCGGTGGGGCAGTCTGGGAGGAACCGGAGGTTTCCGCAGCGGTGAAGAAGTTTGTCTGGAACGGCGGCGGCCTGATTGGCGTGGGCGAGCCCTCCGGCCATCAGTATCAGGGACGTTACCTTCAATTGTCCGGCGTGCTGGGCGTGGAGAAGGAGACCGGGTTCACGCTGGGCTATGACAAGTATAACTGGGAAGAGCATCCCCATCACTTTATTCTGGGGGACTGTGCAGGCGGGGTGGATTTCGGAGAGGGAAAGAAAGGAATTTATGCCCTGGAAGGTGCCCAGGTGCTGGTGCAGAGGGATAAGGAGGTTCAGCTGGCAGTCAACGAATACGGAGCAGGGCGCGCGGTATATATCTCGGGACTCCCTTACTCCTTCGAGAACAGCCGACTGCTCCACAGAGCCGTGCTTTGGTCTTCCCACGGCGAGGAGGAGCTGAACCGGTGGATGTCGTCCAATTATAATGTGGATGTTCACGCCTATGTGAAGAACGGCAGGTTCTGCGTGGTCAATAACACATATGTGCCGCAGTCCACGGTGGTGTATCGGGGCGATGGAAGCAGCTTTGAGCTGGAATTGGAGCCAAACGGTATCCAGTGGTATGAAATTTAATACGTAGATACAAGATCAATAGTCTTTTCTCTCAGGGGCACTTCACATAAAGAAGTGTCCCTGATGGCATTTGTAGAGTGGAAAATTTTCCACCTGTGCGGTTGAACGCTCCAAGGAGCATTCAACCTGACTTCCACATTCACAAAACCCGCGCTTACGCGCTTCTGCGTCTGCTTACGCATCCGCGTTTGGCTCATAAAGAGGGGTGTTGTCACACCCTCTTGGAAGTGGGTTGCTAATCCAACGCCCCGCCTGCATTGCCATAAATGGCATGCAGACAGGTCATTGGATTGCAACCGCACAGGTGGAAAAATTTTTAGGCAATTGGATATAAGGGTGTTGAGAGAGGTTTTATTTTAGAGTATACTTGTAAAAGACGGCGCATAGGAAATCTGCGAAGGACAGGTGAAAACCGGGTACGGCAGGGTGGGTGGAAGAGCATGCGCTGCGGCTGTAGATTTATAAATATGGGATCAGGAAAAAGAGAAAGCCCTGTGACAGCCTGATGGGAGAATATGAGAGGCGGCGGGCTGCTGTTGGGAGGGCAACCAATTCGGAAGGGGAAGATATCTATGCGGATTTCAAAAGACGGTGGAATACGGGTCAGTTCCCTGTGCTTTTTCATAGTGGGGATCGTTTTGCTGGTGGGCGGCTTTATTCTGTATACGGGCGGCTGCCTGAGCAGCTGTTATGATGATTTTATGCGGGCGGAGGCGGATTACCGGAACTGTGAGGAAAATGCCAGACAGCTGCAGGAGGCTTCGGACGCGCTGACTGCTTATGTGCGGCAGTATGCCCTGTCCGGTGACAGGAAATATCTGGACGCATATTTTGCGGAAGCGTCCTCCGGAAGAAGGGAACAGGCGCAGGAGAATCTGCATGCCACCGGGGAAGAGGCGGAAATCTTTGCCCGGGCGAAAAACGGATCCGACCTGCTGATGGATATGGAGTACCATGCGGCGAAGCTGGTTGTCACGGCGCAGGAAGCGGATTTGGCTGATCTGCCGCAGGAGATTCAGGGTTATTCTCTCCCGGAGGCGGAGCTTGCCATGGGGGCGGACGGAATGCTGAGGCAGGCGCTGGTGCTTGTGTTCGGACTGGATTATCAGAGCTTAAAGGACAGTATTGACGCCAATATATCCGATTTTTCCGAGGCGGTACTGGCGAGGGAGAGCCTTAAGGTACAGGAGACGGCGCAGCGTCTGGAGCGTCTGATCTGGATGCAGCGCCTGGGGATCATAGCTGTGATCGTGGTGATCGTCCTCCTGGGGGTATTGACCTACCGGCAGATTGCAGTGACGCTGCAGAGGCATGTGAAGGCCATTATGGAGAACGCGCTTCTGGAGGAAAAGGGTGTCTATGAGCTGCGATATCTGGCCCGCACCTACAATGCCATGGACAAGACCCGGACGGAGGAGGAGCAGAGGCTGCGGGAGAAAGCGGAGCATGATGCCCTGACGGAACTGGTAAACCGTGGAACCTTTGAGATGCTGCTGAAAAATAAAATAGAACTGAAGGGCAGGGATGCGGGGGCATTTCTGCTGGTGGATGTAGATATTTTCAAGGAGATCAACGACAATTACGGCCATGCGGTGGGAGATGCCGTCTTAAAGCGTGTGGCGGAGGTCCTGGTGGACCATTTCAAGGACAGGGACATTATTGCCAGATTTGGCGGGGACGAGTTTGCCGTATGGCTTACGAATCTGGACAGGGAGTATGGGGGCTTCATCGAGCAGAGGATCGATGAGATCAACCAGGTGCTTTCCCGGCCGCAGGATGATCTGCCCGCAGTTTCCCTAAGCGTGGGCGGCGCTTTCAGCCGTCAGGGGGATTCCTTCCAGGAGGTCTATAAACGCGCCGATGAAATGCTTTACGCGGTGAAGAAAAACGGCCGTCGGGGCTGTATGGTCAATATGGAATGAGGGGCGGTTCCGGGTTATCAGTCATCTTTAGGAAAAAATGATCATAGAGTATAGAAATGAAGTGACCGGAGGTGCGGTTTGAAAGCGCTGACGCATGTATCGGATATTATCATTCCTATACTCATTTTCTTTATTGTGGGATACGGTGCGGTATCCGGTGTCAAGGTATATGAATCCTTTCTCAAAGGGGCAAAGGACGGGTTGAAGATCGTAGTGGACATCGTTCCCACTCTGATCGGACTGCTGGTGGCGGTAGGGATGCTGCGGGCGTCCGGTTTTTTTGACATGCTGGGGCGTGTCCTGGGGCCTGTCACGGAGGCGGCGGGACTTCCCGCACAGCTGGTTCCCCTGCTGATCGTGAAATTGTTTTCCTCCTCTGCGGCCACGGGTCTCGTGCTGGATATTTTTAAGACGGCAGGGCCGGATTCCTATGCGGGACTGGTGACGTCAATTTTGATGAGCTGCACGGAGACGGTCTTCTACACCATGAGCGTGTACTTCCTGGCGGCCAGGGTGACAAAGACGCGCCACACCCTGACGGGGGCACTGCTGGCGACCCTGGCGGGGACCGTGGCAAGCGTGGCGCTGGCGGCGCGGATGGGGTGAGGGATTCGAAAGTGATACAAAAAACCGTAAAAAAAATCTCCTCCAATAAAGGATTGTGAAATGTTTAGGATCAGAGTATACTAAACATAAATATCGCATAATACCGATGCAAACGAGGAAACGAAAAAAGATGAGATTTATTTTTACGGAAAAGAATTTTTATCTGGAGGAAGGCGATACGCTTTCCGGGGATTTGCAGGCGTGGCAGGAGGAATTTAAGAAGGATAAGGAATACGCATGGTATTTGCTGGGGCTGAAGGGCTGTCCTCCGGATGCGGATATATCCATGCGCTTTCTGTGCCGGGTGGCGGAAGCATATTTCAGATGCCTGACATCGCTGCCGGAACTGGAGCTTTCCAGGGAGAGGACTGAGGTACTTGCGGATAGGGACACTGTAGCCGGTCTGGAGGCGGCGGTTCCCTTTGTGATCGGTGCCGAGTACCTGGACGGAAAGTGGATCTGCAATGCATTTTCCGGCCTGCATACGATTTTTCAAAGGGAGATTGCGGCTTACACGGGTACAGTGGCGATGTATCTGGCAGAGCAGAGCCAGCAGCTGCGCGTGCCGGAGCGTATTTTCTTCCATCTGGTGGAGAACAGTAAGGAAGAGGAATTTCCCTTTGCCTTTCTTGCAACCTATGCGACGAAGGATAAGGAAGGTAAGATTAACCACATGCCTCTGCAGTATGCGCTGGTGGAGTATCAGGGTGAACGGGAAAAGCTGTTAAAGCTTTTATCCTGCCTCAACAGAGCCGCGGAAGGATCCGGCTTTGTCCGGGAGGCAGTGGAGAGCGGGGAAATGTTTCACCCCCTGAGGCTTACGTCCCAGGAAGCTTATCAGTTCTTAAAAGAGATTCCCGTGATTGAAGAGGCGGGTATCCTGTGTCGTATCCCCAACTGGTGGAAAAGGCGGGCGGCAATGGTCAGCATGAATGTGTCCCTGGGAGATGAGAAGCCGTCTTTCCTGGGATTTGATGCTGTTTTGTCCATGACTCCCCATCTGGAGGTGGACGGAACGCCGCTGGCCAGAGAAGACATCGAGCTTCTCCTGAAGCAGACGGAAGGCCTGGCATTTTTAAAAGGAAAATGGATCGAAGTAGACCACGGAAGGCTGGAACAGCTGCTAAAGGAGATGGACGAGCCAGGGGAAGGCATGACCTTCCTGCAGGCATTAAGGCAAATGCCGGCGGATACGCTGCCGGAGGACGAGGGAGTCATCATTTCCAACGGAAAGTGGCTTACAGAACTTTTGCAAAAGCTGCGTAAGCCGGAGACCATGCGCAAGGTCAGGGTTCCGGCCACTGTTCATGCAGAATTAAGGCCTTACCAGAAAAACGGCTTCACCTGGCTGAATTACATGAATGAGCTGGGCTTTGGCGCCTGTCTGGCGGACGATATGGGCCTGGGAAAAACTCTTCAGGTTCTTTGTTTTTTGGAAAAGCTTCGGAAGGGGGGCGGGCGGAAGCGGGTGCTCCTGATCGTTCCGGCATCCCTGCTGGGCAACTGGAAACGGGAAGCGGAGAAATTCGTTCCGGACATGCCGGTCCATATCCTTCATGGCGGTGCGGCAGCGCTGGCGGAAGAGTTAAAGGAAAAGGAGTCGTTTCTGTTTATCACTACCTATGGAATGACGGTGAGAGTAAAGGAACTTGCGGAGCAGACCTGGGACTGTCTGATTCTGGACGAGGCACAGGCGATCAAGAACCCGTCGACAAAGCAGACCCATGCGATCAAGAAAATTCCCTCCCGGATGCGGCTTGCCATGACGGGAACACCCATTGAGAACGACCTGACAAACCTCTGGTCCATTTATGATTTTATTGATAAGGGGCTCTTGGGCGGCTTTGGGGAGTTTAAGGAATACGCGAAAAAGCTGGCAAAGGAGCCGGAGGAATACGCGCGCTTAAAATCTGCAATCTCCCCTTTTATGCTGCGGCGCCTGAAGACGGACAAGAGGGTGATTACTGACCTGCCGGATAAGGTGGAGACCGTGGATTATGTGAGCCTGAGCAAGAAGCAGATTGTGCTTTACCGCAAGCTGGTGGCGGAACTGGAGGAGAAGCTGGAAACCCTGGACGGTTTTGAAAGGTGCGGGCTGATCCTGGGGGCGCTGACCCGTCTGAAGCAGATCTGCAATCATCCGGATCAGTATCTGGGACAGGAGCAATTTGCGCCGGAGGAAAGCGGAAAATGGGAGATGCTGAAAACCATCTGTGCCACGATTTATGAGAAGCGGGAGCGAGTCCTGGTCTTTACGCAGTTTAAGGAGATGACGGAGCCATTGTCGGCATTTCTGGAGACGATTTTTCAAAAGAAAGGCTTTGTGCTCCATGGCGGAACGCCGGTGAAAAGGAGAAGCCAGATAGTGGAAGCGTTTAACGGGGAGGAATATATTCCTTATATGGTGCTGTCCGTCAAGGCGGGCGGAACCGGATTAAATCTCACAAGCGCCAATCATGTGATTCATTTTGACCGTTGGTGGAATCCGGCCGTGGAAAATCAGGCGACGGACCGTGCATTCCGCATCGGACAGAAGCGGAATGTCTTTGTACATAAGCTTGTCTGTGAAAAGACCATTGAGGAAAAGATTGACCAGATGCTGAATTTCAAGAAGGAACTGGCAGAGAATGTCATCGGAGGAAGCGGAGAAAACTGGATCACGGATCTCAGCAATGAAGAACTGCTTTCGGTGCTGCGGCTTGACATATAAGTGTGTAAAGAAATTCTAAGCGGCCCAAGAGGGGGCATAACCCACCTCTTTAGCACGCCCGCTAAGAATTTTTAAGTTACACGCTGAAAAACGCAAAAGCAGCGTTTTTCCTGGAACGAAATTCCATGGGATTAGTCTGTGTCGGGGGCATGGCGGAAAGTGTGTGAAGAAAATCTGATTGCCTGCGGCAGAGGCCGCTTCGCGAAGGTCTTTTACGGGGCAGGGAGGACGATATGAGCCGTTATTGGGAAGGGGCTGTTTATGAACAGCCATCAGAGGATAAAATCAGAAAAAATGCCGCTGATACAGTACAAAAGGAAAAGAAAAAGGGAAAGACCCTGTCGCCGGTCATTATAACCGGGAGGACCATTGCCAGGGAATGGTGGGGAAAGGCCTGGTGCGAAAATCTGGAGCGCTATGCGGATTATGAGAGCAGGCTTGACCGGGGGAAACGATATGTGAGAACCGGTGCGGTGATCGATCTGCAGATACAGAAGGGAAAGGTCAGCGCCAGGGTACAGGGTCGCAGAAAGGCTCCCTATAAGGTAGAGATCAAAATCAGTCCGCTTTCGGAGGAACGCTGCCAGAAAATCATTGCCTTGTGCGGAAATAAGATTCAGAACCTGGAGGCATTGATGGAGGGAAATTTCCCCGAGGATCTCAGGGAAGCCTTTTTGCAGCAGGGCGGCCTGTTTCCGGAGCCAAAGGAGATTGGCTTCAGCTGCAGCTGCCCTGACTGGGCGCTTATGTGTAAGCATGTGGCGGCTGTTTTATACGGGGTAGGTGCGCGTTTTGACGAAGACCCGCTGCTGTTTTTTGAACTCCGGGGGCTGGATGTGGGAAGACTGATTGACGTGACGCTGGCGGACCGGGTGGAGAAGATGCTGGAGAATGCGGACCGACCCAGCGAGCGGATTATCCAGGATGACAATTACCTGAAAATTTTCGGGTTATAATGTAAGGCATCAATACAAGATTATACTGCATAACATTGAATGCTGCCTAATGTAATCATGCGATTGAAACAGTCAGCGTTATGCAGTCTGGTTTCACGGCAAGTGAAATCGTTAAGCAGTATAAAATGCAGAAAAGTGATATTGCGGTCACACGCGGCGTTTCGGACTGGTATTTTGCTGCTGGCCTGGTTAAAGAACTGATCAATCGGTAATATTGAAATTGATGAAGTATGGAATCCGATGGAAGGAGGGAAAGGATGAAAAAAATTCTCATTACCGGGAAAAACAGTTATCTGGGAAATGCGGTGGAACAATATATCCTTGACCGTCAGACAGGGCAGGGGGAAGGGGGTTGGGAGATGACCCGCATTTCGCTGCGGGATAACGAATGGGAGAAAGAATCCTTCTCCTGTTATGACTCGGTTCTTCATATGGCAGGTCTGGCACATGCAGATGTAGGAAAGGTATCGGAGGAGACAAAAGCGCTGTACGATCAGGTCAATCGCGACCTGACCCTGCAGGTAGCGCAGAAGGCAAAGGCGGATGGCGTAAAACAGTTTATTTATATGAGCAGTGTTATCGTATACGGTGACAGCGCCCCTGTGGGAAAACAAAAACATATTACGGCAGATACGCCGCCGGCTCCTGCAAATTTCTACGGCAACAGCAAATATCAGGCGGAGCAGCAGCTGAGGAAGCTGCAGACGGAGGATTTTCATGTCGCCGTTGTCAGGGCTCCCATGATTTATGGGAAAGGCAGTAAGGGAAATTTTCCATTGTTGGTGAAGCTGGCGGCAAGGACGCCGGTATTTCCTGCCCTGGACAATCAGCGGAGTATGCTGTATGTGGAGAACCTGGCGGAATTTCTGCGGCGTCTGATGGAGACAGGAAGGGGCGGAATTTTTTTCCCGCAGAATGCGGAGTATGTGAGAACGGATGAAATGGTCAGGCTCATCGGAAAAGCCATGGGGCGGAAAATACGGTTGTGGAGGGGGCTGAATCCTCTTGTAAAACTTGCTTCGAGGGCACCGGGAAGGATTGGCGGCTTGGCTGATAAAGCTTTCGGCTCCCTGACTGTGGACAAGGAACTGAGTAACCGGGAGATCACGGGATATCAGGTCTGTTCCCTGGAGGAGAGCATCAGGAGATCCTGTGCTCCGGTATAAGCATATCCTGGGAAGCGGTGTAGCAATAGGAGGAAGCAGCGCAGGCAATGCCTGCAATATGCGGGGAATATAAGGATGAAAATCAGTGTGGTCACGGTAGCGTATAACAGTGAAGAAGGGATAGGAAGGACTATAGAGTCTGTTTTGGGACAGACTTATCATGAGATTGAGTATCTGATTATCGATGGAAAAAGCAGCGACCGCACGGTGGAGATTGCCGAAGGATATCGGGAGGCGCTGGAAGCTAGGGGGATTGTTTACCGGGTCATCAGCGAGCCGGACGGAGGCATTTATGATGCCATGAACAAGGGGATACGCCTGGCGGAGGGAGATGTGATCGGCCTGCTGAACAGCGAGGATACCTATGAGCCGGAGACCTTGGAGACAGTGGCAGAAACATTTGAACAGACAGGCTGCGAGCTGATGTTTGCAAATATCAGGATTCATAAGCCGGACGGAAACAGCTTTGTAAAAAAGGCGCGGCTGAGAAGGTTTCAGACTTCCCGTGACTGGAACCATCCCACGACCTTTGTACGGGCAGAAGTGTACAAGGCCAATCCCTTTCTCAATAGAGGGATCCATGATGATTACGGCTTTTACCTGAAGATGAGACGCCAGGACAGACGGATTGTGACGGTGGACAAGGTACTGGCTAATTTCCGGATGGGCGGAGCCAGCAATAAAAAGAGCTGGAAGGCCGCCAGGAAGAGAATCAGGGACAGATATCAATACTGCTATCGGATTAACGGCTATAGCAGATGGTATCTGGCGGAGTGCATAGCGATTGAGGCAGTGAAAATGCTGCTGTGAGAAGAGGTATGGTAGGTAAAAAAGGCTTCCCATGGGTATTGAGGACTTTGAAAGGATCCGTGTTTCACCTACTTGAAGATGAACTTGCTGTTAATTCTTCGTGCGGTATATTGTATTTTTCGTACAGATGGCATTCAATGTTTTTGTCCGCCAATCTCTCCGTGAAGGGCGGATTTCTTTTGACATTTCCCTCAACCAGCCCAACAGCGAAACGATTGCCGCCATGCTGGAGGCAGAAAGGATTGCGAAAGATCCGGCAGTAAAAGGGTATACCGATCTGGACGAACTGTTTGCAGACCTGAAAGCATGAAGAACGCAAAATATACCGTCAAGCCCACCACACAATTTAAGAAAGATTACAAAATGGCAATGAAGCGTGGGCTGGATATTAGGCTGTTGGAGGGCGTGATCGCCGACCGTGCCATGGGAATCCCCCTTCCGGAGAAAAACAGGGATCAAACCCTGTCCGGAAACTGGGCCGGACATCGTGAGTGCCATGTGTTGCCCGGCTGGCTGCTTATCTACCGCATTGACGATGATGTGCTGGTGTTGACCTTATCTCGGACTGGGGGCACAGCGATTTGCTTGGAAAATAAACTCTATCTGCCTTTGGCAATCTGTCGGTTCAAGTATTCCCTACGGGCAGGGGGGTGGGAGGAATGCCCTGGTGATTTTGTGAGGGTAACCGTATACAGGATTTACCGAGTGCATTTGTTTGGCAAAGTGGTTTCGCTACGAATTTCCCCAAACGACGCATACGGTTAACCATATACGGTTATTTCGGCATGCTAAACATACAAGGTTAACCGTACACGGTTAATGTATGCGATTGTGTCGGACATATATGGGGTGTATTAAATTAGAATATCAACCGTGCGAGGTTAATTTCTGGACGATCCGAAAGCCAACCGCGTAAGGTTAATGTTCGAGTTGGCGGAGATACCGGAAAAGTTTGACGGGGAATCAGGAACAGTACGATGCTGCAGGAATTAGCGCGGGAAGCACTGATGATCTTTAAAGATAATAATTATTCTAACGAGATGGCGCTTGCTTATAGTAAAACTGCTTTGTATATAAAATTGAATAACGTACATGCCAAAGGACATTTCATCTTTTATTCAGATGGATGTCCTTTTTTCCTACCCATTTTAAGAGGAAGGAAATTCACATGGTTGCCCGGTATATATGTACGGTGGTTAGACTCTTTTGGGCGTCTTTTTTGAATGTTTCTAATTTCACACAATATAGTCATTGTGACACACTCTTTGTGTTAATCTGAAAACAACTGTTTTTGCTTTTGCTCAAAATAGTTGTAAATACTGCCGCTTTGCTCTGTAATAAAAACAAAGGCGGTGATAAAATGGATTGATATAAAGAGCTTGCGGCTATGTGCTGCTTTACGCGGGACGGACTTGCCAAACGGCTCGGCTCGGCCAGCGCGGCAGCCTGGCAGATACGAAAGTTTTTGGAAAAGGGGTATATTGAGCGGGTACGCCGTGATTTGTATGTGGATATAAGTTTGGAAACCGGTCAGCCGATTCCAAACCGTTTTCAGATTGCTTCCAGTGTGGCGGAGGATGCGTACGTTTCCTATCATAGTGCGTTTGAGTATTATGGCTATGCAAATCAGGTGTTTTATGAGGTGTATGTGGCAACAGGAAAACGGGTACGGCCCTTTTCTTATGATGGGATTGATTATTGCCCAGTGAGCCATCGGGGAATAGAAGGTGTTGTGGAAATGGGAAATGGCGTCCGCGTGACTTCCTTAGAACGGACAGTAATTGATGGCGTTGTGGATTTTGAAAAAATTGGTGGACTTGAAGAGCTGCTGCGCTGTATGCTGCTCATTCCATCTCTTTCACCGGATCATCTGCTTTCTTCCCTGGATTTATATCATTGCGGAAAACTTTATCAAAAAACAGGATATATCCTTGAAATGTTTCAAGAGAATTTTGGGCTGCCAGATTACTTTTTTGATGAATGTGAGAAACATTTGCCGGATAGCAAAACATATTTCAGCGCCCAAAAGGATGGATTTGTGTTTCATAAGCGATGGCGGCTTTTTGCGCCGGAAAATTTAAGGGTACTGATTGATAAGGGAGTAAATGACTATGATGCAATATGACCGGATTACAGTTGGACAGCAGGCGAAGGAACTTGGGTTTGTACGCGATACTTTAGAAAATGTATGCCGGCTTGCGGAGGTTTTGGTTTTTATGGAAAAAGACCCGCTGTTGTCAGACAGCCTTGCGCTCAAGGGCGGAACGGCAATCAACCTTACGATTTTTGACCTGCCTCGGCTTTCGGTTGATATAGACCTTGATTTTTCAAAAGAGGTTGAACGTGAGACTATGCTGGAGGAATGAAGGATAATCTGAAAATCGAGATCAATTATATGCTTCGCGCACATGTTCTTTCTGTGTCCAGAAGGCGGGTAAACCTGCCCTGGCAGAAAGACCCTCTTACTGTATTAAGTATTGATCCCCTTGAAATTTCTGGTACTAAGATCGTGGCACTTTTAAGCCGAACCGCAGCCAGGGATTTATATGATATTTTCAATCTGCAAAAATACGGATTGTTTGACGAAAGCGAAGAACCGCTGTTACGCAAGTGCGTTGTATTTTACAGCGCTATTGCGGCAGAGAAAGCGCCGGAATGTTTTTCTTTCAATCATATCATACAGCTTGCCCCGAAGAGGATTAAAACAGAATTGATTCCGGTTCTGCGCCGTGGGGAACATTTTGACCTGGAACTTGCACAGAAAAGGACGATGGAATATTTGGAAAGTTTTCTGTTTCCTGAGAACAGCAGAGAACTTGAATTCTGGCAGTCATTTAATAATCAGGAGTACCGGCCTGATCTGCTGTTTTCTGATGATGAATTTCTGAATAGAGTCAAACGGCATCCTATGGCGCTTTGGAAATGTGTCGGCAGAGAAAAGAGTGATCCAAAGAATTAATAATGCATAAAACCATAAAAGAGTTGTCTGATACAGCAGCTACTTTTTGGACTTCCCATCGTACCATTACCAGAAGGCAATGGCCGGATTCAACGGCTTTATTGTCAGCATACCGGGGAACCGGAAACAGCATGAAATTGTATTGGCAGATCCATCCGGCTGTATGCGATGTTGTCTTGTGGAAAAAGCCCCGATAATTTTGTGAGGGTAACCGTATACAGGGTTTGCCGTGTGTGTCGTGCCCGAAGTAATTCCGCACATTGTAAAAGATGTTCTTACTGGATGCAGATCCACCGGGGAAGTAGTGGAGGTATTTCAGCTGCTCCCGGATCCGCCCGTAGGAAGAATCGGCCGATACCCCGGAAATGGATTTGGATCGGTTTATGTTCTGTAAGGCATTGGTGATGGTTTGTACCGTATACAGATGGCAGAGGATCTCCTCCGTGGTGGATAACGCCAGCTTCTGCGATACCCAGGAGGCATCAGCTTTTTTGTCGGTAAAGACATAGAAGATATTTATGCTGGAGCATAATTTACCCGGTTTCAGGGAAGGAAAAACGCCGAAGCCCTGATTCGGCCTTGCTAAAAACACTTTGTGTCATTCTTTCCTGGCGGCACAGCTGTGGCTGTGTCAGGTCTTGCCGTATGCGTTCTTCTCTGAATCTCTTCATGGCGCTTAAGTAATTGCTATTCCTTAAGTAATCGTTACTCTTTAAATAATAGTTATTCATAGTAAATCTCCTTTCAATTTTCACAATTAACCGTACACGGTTACATCATCACCATATGAGCGTATCAGATATTTTGAAGGAACGCCACCGGAGCCGTATGGACAAAATAAGATTGAGGATTTCATTTTCCATTCATTTTCCGCTGCCGATATTCCAGACGGAAAGTTGCAGGGGGAAAATGTTTTCTGAGTTTTCTTTTGTGGTAAAACGTTCTTTGCTACAAATTCCCCAAAACCGCACATGCAGTTAACCATGCGCGGCTATCCCGGTATGCTAATCACACAAGGTTAACCGAACACGGTTAATTATACACGGTTAATTTATACGATTGCTTCGGACATATATGGGTTATATTAAATTTGAATATCAACCGTGCAAGGTTAATTCCTGGATGATCCGAAAGTCAACCGCGTAAGGTTAATGTCCGAGCTGGCGAAGACACCGGAAAAGTTTGACGGGGAATCAGGAACAGTATGGGATTGTATTGGCAGGTAAAAGGTGGACGTCTGAACAGTGCGGACAGTGCGAATTTGGTATGACAATAACCAGAATCCGTTGAGAAAGCAGTAGTAAAAGCAACGTAGTGAATGGAGGTTGAATGGAAACAGAAAAAAGGTGTAATTTTGAATGCTTTCTGCTATAATACAAGTGAGTAAATGAGTTGGGAAAGCAGGGTTGATACCAATGGATATTTCGGATAAACCGATAATTCAGAATCCTTGGGAATGGTGAAGAAACACGGTAAAAAGAGAGGGGGGATTAGAAGTGGAGTCTGAAAATGAAAAGATACCTAATGATTTAGAAATGGCTAAAAAGCGCACCAATAAAATTATGACTACGGATATGACTATCGAAAAAGTACCGTTAATTAGATACAGGGAGATTCCTGAAAGCGAATATTTGATGCTGCAGGAATTAGCTCCGGGAAGTATTGATGATTTCTAAAAATGACAATGATTCTAATGAGGTAGCGCTTACTTATAGTCTGGATTATAGGAATTTGCTCGCTGAAGGAAAAGAGTTTATGGGGGTTGCCTTGGGAGATGAACATTCTGTCGATCCATGTATGAATACAGTGGCATACCATTTGATAACCACATCTATTCAATGTGTTGTTATTGTGCTCCATAACCATCCATCATTATCGAAATTTTCATTGGAAGATGTAAAATTTTTTCTTAGTAATGCTATAGTTAAGATGATGGTGGTAATTACAAATTTAGGGAATATTTCATATCTTGTAAAAAAAGAAAATTATAACCGCAAAAAAGCGATAGAAATATTTAATAATGCGGTTAGTATGCATAATAAGGGAAGTAAAATACATGATTATCAGAAGGCTGCATCCCATTTTCTTTCTATTTGCCATGAGGCAAATATTGTATATGAAGATCGTTAGGAGGAATCAGCATGACTGAAAAAGTTATTTTAAGCGAGAAATTGGAAGATAACAAAGCTGCCGCTGAATGGGGGATGAAACAGGCAGAATTGATTAAGAAAAGTGAAGAAATAACGCAAAGGCTAGCGGAAAAATATAGATCGATTATATTATCACATGAATACGAAATAAACAGTTAGCGCCAAGGATAGTAACGTGAAAAACAGGATAAGATACCGGAACAAGAGACATTGGAAAATTTACAATAATAACTGTGTATGGTTAATGTCCGAGTGGTACGGAAATCAGCCGCACATGGTTAATTCCTGGATGATCCGAAAGCCAACCGTGTATGGCTTGTTCCTGATTTGATGAAGGTACCGGAAAGGTTTACTGTGGAATCAGGAACAGCATGAAATTGTATTGGCAGATCCATCCGGTTGTATGCGATGTTGTCTTGTGGAAAAAGCCCCGATAATTTTGTGAGGGTAACCGTATACAGGGTTTGCCGTGTGTGTCTGTTTGATATTGTTAGGTAAAGCAGTTTGTTTTACAGCAATTCAGTCCATGTCTCCAGAACCTGTAGTATGATTTCGCGGTCGTTTCTGTCCAGCAGGCCGAGCACATAATCCAGTTCGTCGCGCAGGGCGTCGGCATCCTTCGGGATAAAGGCAGGGGAGACATGGAAATGGTCATACATTTCCCAGATGACCTCACTGTCAGGAAGCCGGCGGCCTTTTTCCAGATCGCGCAGCTTTTTGATATCCATCCCCAATATGGCAGCCTTTTTTTCTGGGTGTGCCCGAAGTAATTCCGCACATTGTAAAAGATGTTCTTACTGGATGCAGATCTACCAGGGAAGTAGTGGAGGTATTTCAACTGCTCCTGGATCCGCCCGTAGGAAGAATCGGCCGATACCCCGGAAATGGATTTGGATCGGTTTATGTTCTGTAAGGCATTGGTGATGGTTTGTACCGTATACAGATGGCAGAGGATCTCCTCCGTGGTGGATAACGCCAGCTTCTGCGATACCCAGGAGGCATCAGCTTTTTTGTCGGTAAAGACATAGAAGATATTTATGCTGGAGCATAATTTACCCGGTTTCAGGGAAGGAAAAACGCCGAAGCCCTGATTCGGCCTTGCTAAAAACACTTTGTGTCATTCTTTCCTGGCGGCACAGCTGTGGCTGTGTCAGGTCTTGCCGTATGCGTTCTTCTCTGAATCTCCTCATGGCGCTTAAGTAATTGCTATTCCTTAAGTAATCGTTACTCTTTAAATAATCGTTATTCATAGTGAATCTCCTTTCAATTTTCACAATTAACCGTGCACGGTTACACCATCACCATATGAGCGTATCAGATATCTTGAAGGAACGCCACCGGAGCCGTATGGACAAAATAAGATTGAAGATTTCATTTTCCATTCATTTTCCGCTGCCGATATTTCAGACGGAAAGTTGTAGGGGGAAAATGTTTTCTGAGTTTTTTTTGTGGTAAAACGTTCTTTGCTACAAATTCCCCAAAACCGCGCATGCAGTTAACCATATACGGTTATTCTGGTATGCTAATCCACAGGACTAACCGTACACGGTTAATTGTACACGGTTAATTTATACGATTGCTTCGGACATATATGGGTTATATTAAATTTGAATATCAACCGTGCAAGGTTAATTCCTGGATGATCCAAAAGTCAACCGCGTAAGGTTAATGTCCGAACTGGCGAGGGCACCGGAAAAGTTTAGCGGGGAATCAGGAACAGTATGGGATTGTATTGGCAGATCCATCCGGCTGTATGCGATGTTGTTTTGTGGAAAAAGCCCCGATAATTTTGTGAGGGTAACCGTATACAAGGTTGTCGTGTGTCTGTTTGACATTGTTCAGTAAAACGGTTTTTTTGAGCGAATGTTTTCCTTTTCTACAGCAATTTAGTCCATGTCTTCAGAACCTGTAGTATGATTTCGCGGTCATTTTCCTCCAGCAGGCCGAGCACATAATCCAGTTCGTCGCGCAGGGCGTTGGCATCCTTCAGGATAAAGGCAGGGGAGACATGGAAATGGTCATACATTTCCCAGATGACTTCACTGTCAGGAAGCCGGCGGCCTTTTTCCAGATCGCGGAGTTTTTTGATGTCCATCCCCAATAGGTCAGCCATTTTTTTCTGGGTGTGCCCGAAGTAATTCCGCACGTTGTAAAAGATGTTCTGGTTGGATGCAGATCCACCGGGGAAGTAGTGGAGGTATTCCAGCTGTTCCTGGATCCGCCCGTAGGAGGAATCGGCCGATACCCCGGAAAAGGATTTGGATCGGTTTATGTCCCGTAAGGAACTGGTGATGATTTGTACCATATACAGATGACAGAGGAGTTCCTCCGTGGTGGATAACGCCAGCTTCTGTGATACCCAGGAGGCATCAGCCTTTTTGCCGGTAAAGACATAGAAAATATTCATGCGGGAGCACAATTTACCGGTTTCAGGGAAGGAAAAACGCCGAAGACCTGACTCGGCCTTGCTAAAAACACTTTGTGTCATTCTTGCCTGGCAGCACAGCTGCTGCTGTGTCAGGCCTTGCCGTACGCGTTCTTCTCTGAATCTCCCCATGGCGCTTAAGTAATCGTTACACTTTATGTAATCGTTATTCATAGTGAATCTCCTTTCAATTTTCACAATTAACCGTACACGGTTACACCATCACCATATGAGCGTATCAGATATTTTTGGGGAACGCCACCGGAGCCATATGGATAAAATAAGATTGAGGATCTCATTTCCCATTCATTTTCCGCCGCTGATATTCCAGTCGGAAAGTTGCAGAGGAATGAAATTCTGTGTTATACTGATAAAAAGTGTGTTCCCAGGGAAAGAAGCATGGTGGCAGATAAAAAACTTTCCATGGGGCAGCGACTTCGCGCTTATGCCGAAGGCAGCAGCGAAGGGCTGAAGCAGTTCAGTGACAGAAAGTATGAGAAAGCATTGATTGATGACGGCGTGGTGACCATACACAGATATGGGGTTGCATATTACCAGGATTTTACATTGTTATGTGCGCTGGAATGCACATGAAGTGAAAAGGGTGGAAAGATGAATATAGGTATAGATCTTTTATGGGTTCGGCCGGGACGCTGCGGCGGCACGGAATCCTATATCAGGAATCTTATAGAGGGGTTTGGAGAGTACGACAAGAGCAACAGATATACATTGTTGGTGTCAAAGGATAATGGGGACAGCTTCGGGATTTATGACCAATATCCGAATATGAGGCGCCTGACGCTTCCGGTGGAGTCTGCCAGCCAGCCAAAGCGCATTCTATGGGAAAATGTTTATCTGGATAAAACAGCAAAAAAGCAGGCATTTGACGTCATGTTTATTCCGGTCTACAGTATGCCTGCGACTTTCGGCAGCGGAATCCCTTATGTCAGCGTGATCCATGATCTTCAGGCGCTTCATTATCCCCAGTATTTTTCGGCAGTCAGACGGATGTTTTTGAAGTATATGTGGCGTCATACATGTAAGGCTTCCGACTATGTGGTCACAATTTCAGAATACTGCAGAAAAGATTTGGAAATGCATTATCCGGCATCAGCGAAAAAGTGCGCCGTTATCTATAATCCGGTGGAAACAAAGCCATCAGAAATGTCCGCAGGGATGTTGGAAGATAAATATGGGATCTGTAAAGAGAGTTATTTCTATTGCGTCAGTTCCATGCTGCCGCATAAGAATCTGGAAACATTGCTTGATGCGATAAGGCTGAGGAAACGTAGGGGGGATTCGGTTCCCCTTGTCCTCAGCGGTGTAGGAGGAGACAGGGGCGCATTTAAGGCGGCAGTGTCAGAGCGGGGAATAGAAGATCTGGTAATCGATACAGGCTTTGTCTCCAATGCGGAAAGGGACTGTCTCTATGAAAACTGCAGGCTTTTTCTTTTCCCCAGCGTGTTCGAGGGCTTTGGAATGCCTCCGATCGAGGCCATGCGCAGAGGAAAGCGGGTGGTGATGACAAGAAAGAGTTGCCTGGAGGAAGTGACGCAGGGAAAAGCGGTGTATGTGGATGCACCCTATGATGCCGGGGAGTGGGCGGAGAAGATCGAGGATGCGCTGCTGCTGCCGCCTGCATATGAACCGTTTGAAGAGTATGAGCTTCGGAATGTAGTGGAAAAGTATGTGGAGGTGTTTTTACGTGTCTTTTGCGTGACCAAATCAAAGCGCTTTGAATAATCGCTTAATAACAGAAAATGAATGAAGAGTGACACATGGAAATACAAGCAAAAAGGCTCGGTATATATTTGCAGATATTTTTTCGCGGGAAAAGACCGAGCGTATTGAAATCATCAGCGGCGAGGTGTTTATGATGACAACGCCATCCCGGCTCCATCAGGAGATCATAATGGAACTGTCCCGGCAGCTTGCCAACTTTTAGAGGGAAAAAAGTGTTTATCCTGCCCCCCGTTGGTGTTCGGTTGTTTGAACAGAGTGGAGACTGATCAGAGAATGTAGACACTTTAGTGGAACTGGATATTTCGGTGATATGTGACAGAAACAAGTTGGATAAGTATGGATGCAATGGGTGCCAGACTTGGTGATTGAAGTACTCTCATCTTTTACACAGCGGCATGACCAGCTTGTGAAGCTAATTTTATATCATAAGGCCGGGGGCGGGAGTACTGGAGCGTTGATTCGGAAGACAGAACTGTTCGAGTCATGCTTCTGACCGGAGACGTTTTCCAGCCCCACGAAATCTATGAGGAAGATAATATAGAAAAGGTTAATGCCCTTGAGGGGTGTTTTTTCGGATTGAAAAAAGTGTTGTCTGAATAAGTAGTATGGAGCGGGCGGAAATAGGATAAAGGCTCAGGAGTCTTAACGGCCTTTGCCGCGAAATTTTCCAAACAGAGCATACAGTTATAGTAAACGACCTTAAAATCTTTACTTTGACTGCTATGCCAATTGTCGTTTCTGTGATGGCTTTCGGGCAAAGTAAGAATAGTTATGACGTTTACTATAACTTTGTACGGTTATCTGGGTACGCTAACCAAACAGAGTTAACTGCACATGGTTAATATTAGTGGTTGTTCTTGATATTTCTGCATCTGAATGAGTTTGGGATTATGTAGGAAGAATTACCCTCCTGAATTGCCGTTTCCTTATGGCAAGTCTAAAAAACGAGCGCTCTTATGTTTCGGAGGCTTAAAACTATACTTATGAATTTCAGGTTGAATTTCAACGGCGGGGTTGTTTCATGAAGAATATAAAAAAATTAGAAGAGACATTTTTACGGGGTTGTGGAAACTATACAAAGCTTTCATAACCCTCGACTTTTCTGTCCTATAGAGATATAATCCTGTCTTTAACAGTTGTATGGACGATGAATCGCTGTAACCCCAGTTTTTATGCGGGTTACAACGATTTGGTCTTTACGCCTCCAGTATTGCCTGTTCCCTCGCCTATGTCACTACGCCATCCCTGTCAGTGCCGAGTGTCTGGGTAAGTTCCCTGAGCATGCCGTGTTTACGGAGCCTTTTGGAAGTGCTTTTGTTGTTGCTGTTTATATTGGGCTGGGTAATGTAAAGGGACACTGAATCTTTGACTTGGATGTGGTCATTTTCATGCTGTATCCCTCCTGTACAGCATTATACTACACACTGCCAGATATTGTTAGAAATAAAAATACATACTCTATGCGGCTTGTAGGTACTTTTCGTGTTGTGGAACTGTTAAAGACCTGGGATCATTGATTCTTTACGTATGCTTTTTACAATAATGTATTGCTAAGGAGATGTTGCAAATGGTATAATTTGATAAATGATAAATATATTTTATAGTGGTTGGACGAAGGATGAGCATTGAATATCAGAATGTACATGAAATATTAAAGAAAAGAAAAATTAAATACCCTCAATTTGGCTTTTTGGAGAATAGTGGAAGTGTAATAAAGATTATGCACTGGCAGCCTAAAGGAATTCTTTCTTTTAGCGATCAATGTGGATTTTGGTGCAATGAACCTGAGCATAAAAAGAAAGCACAAAGTTTCATTGAAGAGGCATATAGCAAGAAGGCTGACGTTGTAATTACTCCAGAATATAGTTTCCCTTGGAATGTAGTTCAAGGTATCATTGGGAATGATAAATTGCATCCTAAAAATGGCAAGCTGTATTGTCTGGGAATGGAAGGAATTTCAAGTGAAGATTTGAAAGGCTTTATTTCCCAGTATGATGATGAGGCTGGTGTTTGCTTTATAATAGAGGACATGGATGAGTTACAGGAAAACTATTTTTTCAGCTGCCTGTTATATTTGTTTAAGACAGAAGGGAAGGTCATTTGTCTGATACAATTTAAAACGACACCTGCATCGGATAAGTGGTCGGAACTGGAGTCAAAAGGACTAACCAGGGGAAAAACCATATATTTGTTTAGAAGTACAAATATGCAGCGTTATATGCTTTCTTATATATGTGCAGATGTCCTGAACCAGGAAATTGAATCTTTTAGATCCGAAGTATTATATCAGGAATGCCTAATCTTTCATCCTCAGCTAAATCCCAAGCCCATGCACGAGGCCTTTGATCAAATGAGGGGGAATTATTTGAACTATGATGGTGACAATACCAGGATCATAGGAATAAATTGGGCAAAAGATACAGTGCTTCCCGCAGAAGGCGCCAGGGGAGAGGTGAGAGTCGAGGAAAGCGTCAGCGCGTGTTTTTATAATGGAAATTGGAACAGCGATGAGAAAGAAAACATCAGTTTATTGAAGCGGAATAAAGCAAAAGGGATTGATCTGTCTGTAAGGCCACATTTGTTGATATGGCGTATGCCTGACGATGAGCATTGTATGTTCTATACAGTGGATTGCTTTTCAGGTCGTATGCTCAATAATGTAACTGGCATACATAAGGAGCCTTTGGGTGATACTTATTATCAATATTGTGATGAAAAAGGGTGCTGGATGCCAAAATCGGCATGCTGTGTATGTAGAATAGATTGGAACTGGCTACAGAATGTTTTTGATATTAAGCCATGTGAGGACGGACAATGTAACAATTCGCTGCTCGTAAAGTTTTTTTCTATATTGCTGACCGGAATGACGGTAGAAGATCCCGAGTTGGCACAAGGCAGGATATATGCAATTATGAACAGGGATGCCGATAAGGATATCGCATTGCTCACATGGCGGGAAAAATGTCATTTTGTCGATAAAGCATTAAAGGATGGAATATTACCCAGAAGATGCAGGGAGTTGGCTGAAGGTAATTATAAATGGATATTAGATTCCAATGGCAATTTGACAACAAAAGGGGAACGACCATCAAAATTATATAGTGTAATGTATGTGAATTCTTCCATGGAATGTATTTTGGAGAAATGCCGGAAGCGTTTTTTGAAAGAGATGGGAGGAACAGCCAGTGATGATAGACTTATCATATATTACATGTCTATAAACGGAATACGGTGGTATGACTTCTATAACAAAGAAATTAATAAACCGGATTACACCAAAACTGGAAATAGCATTATTTGAGGAGAACATAAATGGAACTTAGGGAAATATTAAGACAAAAATACGAACTTGAGGAACAGGAATTACAAATTTATGAACGTGCTATGAAATATTATGTTGCAGATTATTATATAAAGAAAAACCGTTTTCTCAGGTATTACATAGTGGATCTGAGGGAAGATGATAATTGCGAGCTGGCATTATGGCGCGATATGAACGAATATCAGGAATTTCAGGAAAGACTGTTGGAAGCTGATTTCTTTGGCAGTACGGGAGATGAACGATATAATATTTATCTTATTTTTATTGTGTCAGGGAAAATACCAGCTTTTTCAGCCCTGGATATACAAAATGATTTTCAGTATGCCAGAAAAATCATTCTACAGGAGGCGGAGATGGAAAATTTTTTCCTTCGTTTTTTCCCGTTGATTCGAAAAAGTGGAGAAAGTGATCTTTCCATAACTGGGGTGATTCGCCAGAAGGAGGTCAGAGAAATGCTTAAGCAGTATACACGAGATGGAATGGAGTTGTTTCGAAAGGAATTTGATGTATATAACATGATTGCACTGACTAATAAGAAGAGAAAGGCTTCTGATCTTATTACTACTAAATTGCTTTCAAATCTCGCCACATGTATAATGTTTGATGAGGGAAAACCGAAGTCCAAAAGCAGACGAGAAAAAGTCTCCACAAATGCTTTGCACACTGGGAACTATAATATCAAAAAAATTACTCACTTACAGGTAGAAAATTTCAGACATTTTCATGAACCATGCAAAATTTCATTTAAAAAAGTTAATTTGATTTATGGTGATAATGGTGTGGGAAAAACATCCATTCTTAACGCAATAGAACTGGGTATTACGGGATATAACAGAGGGATGAAAAATGAAAAAACAGGGGATGCCCGCATTAAAGTTATATGCCGTAATTCGAAAAATGAAGAAGTCCCTTTGAATTTTGGAGAAGATAATATAGAACTATCCGGAAAATGGTATGGAATCTGTGCGGAAGATTCTGCGGAGTTTAACAAATTTTTTAACCAATACAATTATTTTGATACCAGCTGGGCCTCAGCTTTTGCCATAGAGGGAGAAGAGCGGGTAAATATCAAGCAACTACAAAAATTCTTAGGAATCGAAGATCTCAAGAAATATGAGCAGGCAGTTAAATCCTTATATGAGTCGATGAAAGAAATTGCGGAAGAGGATAAAAAAATTCTGGATAAAGCCAGTGCGGAAAAATTTGGCTTCAGTTTTATCAAAAAGGGACAACCTACCAATAATTTTACAAAATTGGTAGAGAGTAATAAGGAGGTCAGAGTAAAATGTCAAACCAGTCTGGAAAAACTACAAAACGATATTGAACTGGTTGAATCGAGCGAAGTGCTCAGTGAACATCTCGCCAAAATTGAAAGTATTTTTAAGCTTTTGGTTTGCTCTGATGAATGTGACGCATTAAACGTACAGGGAGAGGAAATTGTCGTCAGCCGAAATGGCATGGACGAAAAAGTAAGTATGTCAAAAATGAGCACCGGTCAAAAAGTTTGTCTCGCATTGGCTTTTATGTTTGCACTGTTTCTGTCAAATAAAACAGCTCCGGACTTTATTATGTTGGATGAGCCCGTGGCAAATTTGGACGACTTACATATGCTTAATTTGTTAGATTTGTTAAGAAGACTGGCACTATCAGGCACACAGATCTTTTTTACAACAGCAAATCCAGATGTCGCGAAGCTGTTCAGAAGAAAATTCAGTTGTTTGGAAGAAGACTTTGGTGTTTATCGAATTGTTGATTTAAATAATTCCTTGAAAATAGAATATGAACAATATACACAAAAACAGGATAATCCGTTGCGGGTAGAAACGCTTTATGGATAATAGTAATTCTGAAATTTAAAATACAAACCCAAACTTGATACCCCGTCAGCTTGCTACGATGGATTTGACATAACCCATGAGAAACTTCAAGGGACGTTTTCCTTGATATTTACAATAAATTGTATTATAATGAACCAATGTATTTCCAATTCATGGAGATTAAAAAGTTAAAGTATCAATCCCGGAGATCGTTGTAATACTATACTCAAGAAACAAGTTATATGAAAAACGAAGTATGCATTATGGCATAGAGGAGAAGTGAATGATAATTCCGTTTATTTACAATTTGGAAACGGTCAGTGATTATGACCATATCACTGTGCTTTACTTTTACTTGATGATGGTAAAACAAACAGGAGGTGCAATGGTAGCCCATGAAAGATATTTTATGGATGTGGATGAGTTTTATGCACAGATCCTGGGCAGGGAACAATTGAAAAGCACAGCGGAATTTCTTGAGTTTGATCTGCCTGAACAGAGTGATCTGGATAAAATCGGGAAATATGTGATATCGCAGCAGTTTGAAGATGAAATGCTGACACATTTTGAAAGCAGGCTGGATTGCTGGACATATCTGTTGAGCAAAGAGTTTGAACCGTTCACAGACATCATAGATAAAATATTTGATTCCATTGAACAGAATTACGGCGAGAGCATAGAAGCGGTGTTGTGCTTTTATGAGCCCATTTCCCTTCGGTGTGCGGCGGAAAGAAGGGGGATTAAGGTGATTCATCAGGAAGGAACCTCTTTTCGAACACCCTTTTATCGTATGGCCGGCTATTTTGACTTTAAAGAGGGTTATGGCCGGGGAGAGCTGGAAGAACGGTATTATAAATTTAAAGAAGAAACGAAAGACAAGGATGTTTTTTTGTTTAGCACCAGGGAAATATGCGCATTATTCATGACGAGCCAAGGCTTAAGCCAGCTGCATCTGTTTGACTCAAAGCCTCAGTATGAACTTGGAATTGGTATAACAGACTATAGCCTTGGAGTTAATTTAAAGAGTACTCTGATCAACATGGACGAAATACTGCTGGAAGCCAGGAAGAAATATCCCATGGATCAGGTTACGACGAGAAGCCGTTATCGTGTTACGGGGTGTGACGACGATTCGCCCTCGTCTTTTCATTTTGTGTTGAAATGTAAGAGAGTTGCTGCACTGCGCTCTAATATGTCTTTTGAAACCATGTTGCTGGGGAGGACGGCCTGCATATATGGCGATTCCCCATTTGCGTTTATGGGAAATAAGGGAATATCTGATGCGACAGACAGGGAGGTGCCTCTGGATTTTATTAATTTTACGACCTTCGGCTATTTTGTACCATGGGAAATGCTCCGCGATGTGGAGTATATTCGATGGAGGCTTTCCATGCCGACAGAACTGGAAATATATGAAAGAAATATGAGATATTACCTGTCGAAAAGAGGGTTGGAGATCGACAGGGTTTTTGAACAGGCGCCAGATGCCCGTCTGGGATATATATTGGAAAATCAAAATGTAAAAGCGGACAAGGAATACCATGTGAAGAAGAGCTCTTCTTTGAAAAATGCATACGATGTCTTGCAGAAAGAGCATGCATTGCTGTCCCAAAGCTATGAAGAACTGCTGACCGGATATACTCAGCTACAGAAAGAGCATGTGACGTTATCCAAAAACCATGAAGAGCTGCTGGCCGGATATACTCAGCTGCAGAAAGAGCATGTGTCGTTATCCAAAAACTATGAAGAACTGCTGGCCGGGTATACTCAATTGCAGAAGGAGCATGGAACTGTATACAAGAGTTATGAAGATCTGACTGCCGGATATATCCAATTGCAGAAGGAACACCAGGCTGCAGTTATAAATTATGAAGAATTGCTGACTCAATTTACACAGCTACAGAAAGAACATGCAGATAGCTTAGAGGCGGCCAAGGGATGAAAGGGTATTAAACTTGAAATTAGCTATATTTATGTTATAATGACAATGTGTTTTAGGAAGAAAAACGATGAAACTTGCTTTTGACGGACAGTTTTTCCTGAAAGGGAATAAAACAGGGGTGGCTTGGAGTGCAGAAAATGTCATGCTGAACATAGGCAGACATAAAGATGTTGATAAGCAAATAAATTTTTTTGGGTTGGGGTATAGTCCTGAGCAGAAGTCTAATGCGGAAAAATATATAGCTTACAATTATGATGTTCGCTGTTGCCGCTGGTTTCATGATGTGGTTTACCGCATGATCTGGAATTATGTTCCATTGCCTTATAGTGCTTTTTTTGGGAAAGATGCTGATGTATCCGTTTTTTTTAATTTCATAGTTCCCCCTGGAGTGAAAGGAAAGACGTTAGCAATAGTGCATGATATGGCTTATATGGCTTATCCTGAGACAGTAAGAAAGCGGACGAGGCGCTTTTTGGAAAGTTCTATGGAAAAATCATGTAAGCGTGCGGATCATATTATTACCATCTCCGAGTTTAGTAAGAGAGAGATAATGAAATATATACCGATAAAGGAAGATAGGATTTCTGTTGTCTTTCACGGAGTTGATTTTGACAGATTTCATTCAAATTACGGCGAAAAGGAAATTGAACAGACCAAGAAGAAATATAGTATTAATGGAAAATACATTTTATATCTTGGGACGATTGAACCGAGAAAAAACATCAAAAGATTGATTGAATCATATGCGCTGCTTAAACAGGAAAAAAAAGATCAGCCCCAATTAATACTGGCAGGCGGTAAGGGCTGGCTTTGCGATGAAATATATGAATCCGTTAGCCGCCTGCATCTGGAAGATTGCGTTAAATTTCTCGGGTATGTTCCGGATGAGGTTGCTCCTAAGCTGCTGTGCGGCGCGGAGATGTTTGTGTTTCCTTCGCTTTACGAAGGATTTGGACTTCCAGTTTTGGAAGCTATGGCCTGCGGGGTTCCTGTTGTGGCAGCTGATGCAGCATCGCTTCCTGAAGTCGCTCAGAATGCGGCGGTATTGGTTGACCCAATGGATATACAATGTATGAAAGAAGGGATGGCAGTCCTGTTGGAAAATGAAAGTATGCGTAATAAATTGCGGGAGGCAGGAATGGAACATGTAAAACAATTTACATGGGAGAAAACAGCGTCCAGGTATATTGAAATTTGCGAGGAACTTTTGAAAAAAAAGACTGAATAGGATTATGTGTGTGCTGAGGGGGATAGAAGTGAAAAAAGTAATAATCGTTGGTGCAGGGGGACATGCGAAGGTTATTGTCGATATGCTGCAGAAAAACGGTGAATTTGAGGTTGTCGGATTCATTGACAGGGCGGGGGCGGAAGGCTTCTGGAATATACCTGTTTTGGGAACGGACGAGACCGTTGGCCGGGTGTGCAGGGAAATGGCGATAAAATATGTATTCGTTGCGCTGGGATCGGGTAAGCTTCGTGAAAAGGTTACGGAAAAGGTGCTGGCGGAGGGGCTTCAACTGATCAATGTGGTGAGCAGCTACGCTATAGTATCTGACAGGGCACGACTGGGCAAAGGGGTTGCCGTTATGCCCGGTGCAGTGATAAACGCGGATGTGGAAATAGGTGACGGCTGCATTATCAATACAAATGCATCTGTGGATCATGACGGTAAGATTGGCGACTATACGCATATAGCGCCGGGAAGCACTGTCTCCGGATATGTTTCCATAGGAAGGCAGTGTCTGCTGGGAACCGGCTGCAGAGTGATCGACCGCATTACCATAGGCGATGATACGATAGTGGGAAGCGGAGCGGCTGTAATCAGGAATATTGAGAGTGGAAGCGTGGCAGTGGGTGTGCCGGCAAAAAGCATCAGGCGAAGCGGATAAGTGATAAAGCAGTCTGCCATAAACCTGTGATCCATAGATAAATCTGAATAACAAACGCAGTATAGAAAGGAAGTAAAAGATGAACAGAATATCAATCGCAAATCCGGTATTTAATGGAAATGAAAAGAAGTACCTTATGGAGTGTATCGACACGGGCTGGGTGTCTGCCAATGGTCGGTTTATCAACGAATTTGAAAAAAAGTTTGCAGAATTTTGCGGAACAAGATATGCCATTGCATGCTCAAACGGGACAGTTACGCTGCATTTGATTCTGGCGGCTATGGGAATTGGGCCTGGAGATGAAGTGATCATGCCCACTTTGACGTACATTGCCACAGCCAATGCCGTAAAATACTGCGGGGCGACACCGGTGTTTGTGGACAGCGAAGAAGATACGTTTAATATGGATCCGCAGAAGGTGGAGGAAAAGATCACAGATCGCACCAAGGCGATCATGCCGGTGCATTTATATGGCCTGTCGGCAGATATGAATGCCTTAATGGCAATTTCCGCCAAGTATGACATTCCCATTATAGAGGACGCCGCAGAGGCTCATGGAGCTACATATGACGGGAAAAAAGTCGGAAATTTTGGTTTGGCAGCTTCTTTCAGCTTTTTTGGCAATAAAGTTATCACCTGCGGCGAAGGCGGAATGATTACGACCAATGACGAAAAGCTGTATGAGAGAATGAAACTTCTCAAAGGACAGGCCGTATCGCCTGAAAAGAGATATTGGCATGTTGATGTGGGTTATAATTACCGTATGACAAATATGCAGGCAGCGGTTGGATTAGGACAGCTGGAAAACATCTCCTGGCATATGGAACAGAGAAAGCGTGTGGCAGGGCTGTATGAAAAATATCTGGGAGGCATGGAAACAGATCTGAAACTGCAGAAGGTGCCGGAAAACTGTGAATCCGTCTATTGGATGAGCAATGTAATACTGCAGGATGCGGTTACAAAGCCTCGCGACCAGGTGATGAAAGAGATGGAAGAATGCAATATTGAAATGCGTCCGGTATTTTACCCCATGCATATTATGCCGCCTTACCTTGACGGGCAGGCTTCTTTTCCGGTGGCGGAAAGGCTGGCGGCACGCGGCATAAGTCTGCCTTCACATGCGCTGCTTCAGGAAGAAGAGATAAAGTATATTTGCGATTGTTTAAAAAGAATTGTTGGCTGCCAGATAGGAGAATGAATGAAAGAATATTGGCAAAAGATATATAAAACCAGGTATTTCTGGTCCCATTTAGCAAAGAATGACTTGAAATCACGTTTCAGGCGGTCTAAATTAGGCTTATTGTGGACTGTGATCCAGCCGCTTTTTTTGACGATTATCTTATCGGTTGTGTTCAGTACCGTATTCAGGCAGCCTCTGGGTGAATACGCTATGTATATTTTGTCCGGTATTGTCGTTTGGAATCTGGCACAGGCGAGTATAGTGGGAGCGGGCAATTCGCTTTTTGCCAGCGAGCAGTATATCAGACAGTTTAATCATCCGATCACAATTTATACCTTGAGGTATGCCTTGCTTTCGGTTATAACCTTTTTGATGGAGCTGCTGGCGCTGATCCTCTGGGTATTGTTTTTTAAGCCGGAGAATCTGATTCTGGCTTTCTTTACGTTGCCACTTACCGTTTTGCTCTATTTTCCGATTGTCTGGGGACTTACTACAATAGCGGGGTATTCCGGGGCAAAGTACCGTGATTACCCTCAGATTATGGCGTTGTTCATGCAGATGCTGTACTATTTGTCGCCGGTATTTTTTAAACAGGAAATGTTTATGTCAAATCCGGCGCTTAAGCTGTTGTTTGAACTGAATCCCGTGACACATCTGCTAAATTTGATCAGGGCTCCGTTTGTTTATATGCGGATGCCTGGCGTAATTGACTATTTGTTTGTGATCGGTATTGATTTGCTGGTAATGCTGTGGGCTTTCTATGTAAACAGAAAAAATGAAAAAAAGATTATTTTTTATTTGTAGGATGTTGAGAATGCCTGAAAGAGAGTCGGGCAGAAATGGATTTGGTAAAAGATATGGATTATTACATTAAGATGAAGGATGTGAATCTTTACTATCCTTCCACACTTTATAATGCGATGACATTAAAGCAGGAGATCTTTTCCCGAATGCGATTTGAGAAGCGGAAAGAGAATCTTGAGGATGTGCATGCGCTTAAAAACTTTAATCTGGAAATCCATGAAGGCGAGCGGGTTGGAATCATCGGACATAACGGAGCGGGAAAGAGTACGCTGCTCAGGGCTCTTGCAGGAGTATATCCCATCAAAAGCGGCTCCATTGAAATGTCGGGAGAGGTGAGGTCTATGTTTGACCTGACCCTGGGATTTGATATGGATTCCACGGGCCGAGACAATATCATGAACAGAGGTCTGATGCTGGGAAGCACACCCTCTGAAGTGCGGTCGAAGGAGCAGGAGATCATTGATTTTGCGGAACTTGGCGAGTTTATTGATTACCCGATAAAGGCGTATTCATCTGGAATGCTCGTGCGTCTTGCTTTTGCCATCTCTACATCGGTGCGGGGGGAAATAATGCTTGTGGATGAAGTGCTCAGCGCAGGAGATGCTAATTTCCAGAAAAAGGCACGAGAGAGAATGCTGAATATCATGGAACAGGCAAAGATTCTTGTTTTGGTTTTACATGATATGAACACAATACAGGCAGTCTGCAACAGGGTTGTGCTGCTGCAGAAAGGGGAGATCGTAGCAGACGGAGCCCCGGATGAAATCGTGGACCAATATTTGGGGAAGAACGGATAAAACGAAGTCAGACAAGGACGAGGAGCAAAACCATGCAGACAAAACGCATTTTATGGCTATACAACCATTCCACATTGATAAAGAGCGAAGTGGCGTTACTGAGAGAACTGGGTTATGAGGTATATGTGCCCAAGGTGATCCCCTTTGATGTGAGTGTGGCTGTGAACTGGGAATCAGACCGTTTATTGTCGATACCGGAAGAAGCAATCGAAGTGCTGAATAAAGTGGATTTTTACGGGGAGGAGATACCGGAAGAAGCGATGGCTGTGATGAATGAGTATTTTGGCATGGCTATATTCGGCACATTTATAGAACCTTTAAAATCGATAGCTGCTCATTATAAAGGGATTATGATCTTCCATCCTTTTGGGCTGGAGGACGGGGCGTCTTATACAGAGACAATCATGTTAAGCGCCGGAATCTGGTTGATGAAAAAGCTGGAGGAGGCGGGGAGGCGTTTCTGGTTTGGTCAGTCGTATGAGAACCTGATGGAGATAGAATGTGATTTTTTCAAAAGAAGAATGATAAATCTGCCCATAGGAATGCGTGACACTGTGATTGAAGACAGATGGCGCGGAAACAACGGTAAAGTACTCTTTATTTGTCCGAGAATAAAAATCAACACATACTATGAAAAAATATATAAGGACTTTAAGACTAATTTTAACGGTATACCTCATTCTATCGGTGGAGCGCAGCCCATTCCGGTGGAGGGGGACAAGACGGTTCTGGGATACTTGCCTCAAAAGGAATATGATGACCTGTATCCATCTCACAGTGTAATGTATTATCATTCCACAAACAAAAGGCATGTCCATTATCATCCGTTTGAAGCTGTCAAGTGCGGGCTTCCTTTAATCTTTATGGGCGGCGGGCTGTTGGATAAGCTTGGGGGGAAAGATCTTCCCGGACGGTGCGAGAGTATAAAGGAAGCGAGAGAAAAATGCAGACGGATCATTAAGGGAGACAAACGATTTGCAAATAAAGTCCGACAGTCCCAGGGCGTCTTACTGGAAAAGATGTCTTACGAATACTGTAGGGAAGAATGGCGAAAGGCAATGCAGTTCATAGAGGAAAATTCCGATACGGCGGCTACAGAGAAAAAGAGCAAGAAAATTGCTGTTATTATGCCACAGCCCTATTTGGGGGGAGTGCTTGATTATACGCTGCGTCTGCTTAAGGCTTTTGCGAAGAGCAGACAGGTGTCCGGCGATGATATTAATATTGTGTTTGCCGTGCCCGAGATTATGATGCCCGATCAGTATGAACATATTAAAGAAGTGGAAGAATATGGTATTAGTATCAGGACGTTTAGCTGGGAAGAGGCGGATCAGCGCCGGATCAAGGAATTAACCAGCCTTCTTGGTTATCCCCTGAACCTTTACCGGCAGGAATATATGTTGATGAATGACGGGATCAGCTATTTTCAGGATTGCGACTTCCTGCTTTTTATGGCTGACAGGGTTGCTCCAAATCTGTTTTTGACAAGGCCTTATGGCGTGGTGATCCATGATTATATGCGCAGGTATGTCCCCGAGGACTTGCCACAAAAATATGAAAGTGCGATTATGGATCTGGTCAGAAACAGTGCCTGCAACTTTACGACGACTGAGACTGCGGCAGAGGATTGTATTCAATATGTCGGAGCAAAGAGGGAAAAGATTCATTTTTTGCCGCTGTTCTTTGATGACGTAAGCAGGTGTGAATATGAAGAAGGCGTAAAGAAAAGGGAATACTTTGTCTGGTGCACGAATATAAACACACATAAAAACCACAAAATGGCGCTGCGGGCGTTGACGGAATATTATCAGGAGGGAGGCAGGCTGCACTGCTATGTAACGGGAGTTAATACGGATCTGTTTGGCAACAGGGCAACACCGGAAGGCCGGCAGCTGACGCAGAAGCAGTGTGCTTACATCCAGGAGATAAAGAATATTGTCAACAGCGACAGGCTGTTGAAAAAGTATGTACATTTCAAGGGAAGGCTGCCGAAAAAGAACTATTATTCCATTGTCAGAAATGCGAAATTTATGATTCACCCCGGAATGGCAGATAACGGAAACGGGGCGGTGGTGGATGCTGCCTTTTTGGGAGTGCCTTCCATTTCCAGCGACTATCCTGCCATGAGAAACCGGGATGAGGCTTTGAAGCTTGGATTGATGTTTTTTGATAAGAGGGACGAGAAACAACTGAGAGACTGCCTGCTCTATGCGGAGGGCAATGCGGAACAAATGAAACAGCAGTTACCCACAGTGGAAGAATTGAGAAAACATACGATTGACGATCCTGATGTATGCAGGAAAATATATCATACGATTATTCAATATGCGTTTATGTAAAAAGGAGATGTCCGGTGAAGATTGGTATGTATTTGGGCTATGCGCCTTATATTAAGCCTATGTCCTTAAAGCAGGAGGGATTAGGAAGGTATCTGGCTTTTTTAACAAAGGGGTTTATCGAGGCGGAGAATAAGCTGACGATTGCGTGTCCCAATTGGGTGGTTCCTCTTTTGGACGAGCTTTTCGATGAAGAGGGTATTGACACTTCTAACGTGGAGATCTTAACCTCCACATCAGAACCGGTGCTGTTTCGGCTCTATGTCAAATGGATCAACCGGTCAAGGAAGCCAAAGATCAGGCGGCATCGGGTAAAGAGGGCCGTTATAAGTGGTATGGACTGGTTTGTGGATATATTGCTGCGATCTAAGAATATGGCCACATTCACCCTGTTGATTATGATATGTGGGGTCATAGGGGTGTTGGCGCTACCGTTTTTACTTGCTCTGATGCTGCGCTATGGGGTATTGCGGGTTGTAAGATTATTCTTAAAAATTTTGCATATAAACAGCGGGACATTTAGCGTTAGGAATCTTATCAGGAAGATTCCTCGGATAGAAGTCCTTATAGCAATGATACAAAATAGATATTCAGGTCTTGCGATACAGGAGAAGATCCGCCAGTACAGTACGGATGAAATTATAAGAAAAGCGGCTCGCATGAAAAACTCTCCGGATGTATGGTACAGCCCAACTGCCTTTTGGGGGGAATTTAACCGATTCCCAGGTGTGCGTGTGATCTGCGCTCCGGATCTGGTGACAACAGAGTTCGCGTTCAAATTTTCTCAGGGCAGTTTTATCGACGCGACGAGAAAGATCAGTGAAACGATTGCGGAGGGCACTTATTTTATCACTTATTGTGAATATCTGAAAAGCAATCTGCTTTTAGGCAAATTTTTTAAAGGCAAGGAGGATGTGGTGGTCGTACCTCATGCGCAAAATGACCTGATGCCATTTTTGGATCTGGCGGACTATTTTAAGAGGGTCCCTTTCAAGGAAGATGTCAATTACTATTTTGCGCGGAATATCATTATGCCCGGAATATTCAGTTCTTCCGTGAATATGCATAGATATCTGATTCAGCCGGACAGCTATCAAAATTTTTCCTTTAAAGACGTGGACTATCTTTTCTATCCGTCACAGGTCAGAGGAAATAAAAATATCTTAAATCTGGTGAAGGCCTACGAGCATATTTTGAGAGAGAGGAATATCCCGTTAAAACTTATTTTGACATGTAACTTGAACAATGATAAAGAATTATTAAATTATATAGAACAGAAACGTCTGCAGTATGATGTTTTAAGCTTCAACAGCGTTACTGCCCAACAGCTTGCAGCTTTGTATATGTGCGCTAGGCTTGTGGTCAATCCCACGCTTTATGAAGGTGGCTTTCCCTTTACCTTTGGCGAGGGGATGTCTGTTAAAACACCTTCTGTGATGAGCAGCATTCCCCAGGTGACGGAGGTGATGCAGGGGTACGGGCTGGAAGATTATTTGTTTGATCCTTATGATTACTTGGATATGTCTGCCAAAATTGAAAAAGGGCTCAAAAATCGAGATGAACTGATAGCAAAGGAACAAGTTCTATATGACCAGTTGAAGAACAGGACGTGGAAAGACGTATGCAGGGAGTATGTGCAGGCGTTTGAATATTTTATTAATAGGAGTAACGAAAATGAAGTGCAGGTACAGAATTAGCACATTGCTAGCCGTCCTATTTATGCTTGTGGGAAGCTTGAGCATTGGATCGATACATGCCTTTGGCGCGGAAGAAACGCCAGATGTAGAAATTCTACTGGAGGAAGTGCATCTCACTGATGAAGATATCCAGGCGGCTTTGGAAATTTGCTTTAGCAATTTGAAATACTATAACGAGCATGTTTATCTGTCGTACCATATTTTTGATTCCCAAGGTAACCTGGTAATTGGTGAAAATGAGAGAGTTAAAATAGAGTTAAATGCCGGACAGCGGCAAAGTGTTTCCTTACAGATTGATATGGGTGATGCTAAAATTTTGGCGCCGGATGAAAAACTATATGTGGAATTTGATATAGTTGATGAAAAAAATGCGTTTTGGTATTCGACCAGTAATGAAATGATTTTTCGAACTGCCAGAATTGATTTCAGCAGAAGTGTATTACAGAAGGTTGCAGATGAAATTCAAGGAAATGCAATTATCTTTGCCATTAACATAATTGTGTTTATACTGGTTTGCAGTCTTGGTATATGCTATTTTATGAGAAGGCGTAAGACTTTAATGCGTAAAGCATGAATTTAGACAGCGACAGATACAACAAAACAAACTCAATGTTTTAAAGAATTCAGGTGATTTTCAGATTGGGGATTACGAAGAGAAATTATTTGGGCGGCAAAGGAGAATTTGGATGAAAAGACTGAATAGCTTTTATAAAAAATATAGGTTCAATGTCTGCTTGTTCGTTTTGCTGGTATTTGCTTTAGGTGTGAGTTGTGTGAAGTATCTTATTGAAGATGCACTTATTGTATCTGGTGATGGTATTGTCACAGAGGTGGCTACCTTGTCTTTTATCAAGGAATGTTTGATAAATGGGGAATATCCATTGTGGAATAAATATTTAAGCGCAGGGATGACAATGGCGGGAAATGCTTCTATGAGAGTATTCTATTTACCTAATTTTATTTTGGCGCTTTTCCCTTTAAAATATGCTGTTTATTTGGAATATATTATTCATGTGGCTGTAGGCGCAATGTTCTTTTTCCTGCTGTTAAAACAAATAGGCTGCAGAAGACAAATAGCTGCTGCAATGGCATTTGTGTATCTGTTTTCTATAAACTTGGGAGGAGGCAGAAAAGAACATATGCCAATTATAATCACGGCGGTTTACCTCCCTATTATAGTATATTTTGTTGAAAAATATTTAGAGACAGAGAGATATAAGTGGCTGATATATGCGGCTGTTGCTATGGCGTTTCAGTTCTGCGGGGGATTTATGCAGTGCATCCTGTATTCGGATGTTTTTGTTGGCATTTACTTAGTAGTAGGTTTATTAAGAAGAGGTATATTAGAAAAAAGTGGAAGCAAAATAAAGAAATGGTGTATTCATTTCTTTGTGTGGTTATGTGCTTATTTTGGATTGATAGCAATACAGCTAATCCCGCTTGTTGAATTGCTAGGGGAAAATAGTGTTTATGATGTGTCATCAGCTTCTTATGAATTTTTTATGGCGAATTCATTACATCCAATAAAGCTTTTGCAAATGATTTTCCCAAAAACATTTATAGATGTTTTTGGCGCTATGGGTGGAACTTATTCTTCGGGCATGGATATAGAGCTTTATTTGGGACCCGTTGTTATTATACTGTTGGTATGTGGCGTTATTATTTATGGAAAAGAGTATAGAGTCAAGGCATACAGTATTGCAGCTATTGTGACTTTTTGCTGGGCCTGTATAGCATGCTTTCCGGCTGTTGCTAAAATAGTTTGCAAAATACCTCTAATCGGTAATACGCGTGTTCAGTCAAGAATAGTTTTTATCTTTTGCTTTTTAATATTGCTCTTAGTAGGATATATAGGGGAGTTATTGGCGGATAGAAAAGATTATCAAAAGTTTTGGGAAAAAGCGAAACTTATATTTGGTGCGCTTCTGCTTTTTGCTTTAACTGCTTTTGCGGGGGCATTTGTGTACGCCATTGGGGTACATGGCTTAGAAGATCAGGCAATCAGTATAGTGGAATATTTCAAAACTTCATATTACAAAGATATTATTCTTTACTTGCTATGTCTGCTTGTGCTGTTATGCCTTGGTCGTAATGAACAGAAAAGAAATGGCAGGCATAGATTTATATTTCTGGTTTTTTTGCTTGCAATTAATATGACTGGAGTTTTGCCATATTTTTTGTATACCAATTGGGTATCTGTAGATGTCTTTTTAGATACAAATAACGAACAAGATAATTTTCTTAAAGAGAATATTGGAAATTACAAGGTTTGTGATGATTATGCATATACGTATGGATCTCATAGAAGTAATATTACGCAAAATAAGAGCATTGTTAAAAAAATTGCGGCTATTAATTCATACACGAATTTTCCCAATCCTCTAATTTATATGATGATGACGGGAAAGGATCACTCATACCTAAACAGCAGTGGGTTGTTGATAGGAGGCCTGTTATCTGATTTAACTTTAACTACAAGAAATGATGTTTTATCTATGTTGGGAATTAAATATATAATAGATGCGGAAGGATATTTGGATAATGGAACATATGTGTATTCTGCAGGTGAGGAGAAACAAGAAATTTTGTACTTAGAAGAGTTAAAAGATGTCAGTGTTGTAGATAATGTTTTTTCTTTTTGGACTACAATTTCATTGAAACCTGAGACGATGTATAAGGTTACATTTGATGGTAGTGCAGTGGCAAATGAATATATGTATTGTGATTTCCATGGAGAGCAATATGATAATATAGAACAAGACTATTGGTTTACGCTGACGGATGAAAAAGAACAATATGAAACATATGTGTTCTCAGGAGAAAAAGTACCAGATCAGGTAACGTTTAGTTTTATCTGCCCAAATGCGAGTTCGGAAATTTTGATTGAGAATGTGCGGGTGACAGAAATGGACACCGTTGTTGATGCTGCTTATCAGCTGGTGAATTCCGAGGGAACATATAATATATATGAAAACGTCAATGCCAACGATATCATGTACTTTTCAAATGTAGTCAATTTGCGGAGCGAAAGTAATATTTACGGTTCTAGGGGACGGCGTCTGGACGAGAATTCCTATATTGAAGGTGGGAAAGAATTGAATAATACCTCTATGAATAAGGAAATAACAGATATTGATTTTGGAATTAATAGTATCAGTGCTAGTGTAAATGTAGACGAAGACTCATTTGTTAATTTTTCGCAGACATATTATCCGGGATGGAAAGTGTACGTAGATGGAGTGAGACAGCAGGTTTATAAGGTAAACGGTGTCATTATGGGAGCATATATTCCTGCTGGGAATCATGTGATAGAATTTTGCTATAAACCCTTTAGTGTTATGGCAGGGACGATAATTTCCTTTATGACTTTAGCTGTAGTGGTTGTCGTGGGAATGGTTGATACTTGTACAAAACAAAAGAAAATGCAAAATATCATTAAATGAAAAACTGTCAAAGTTTATATTTAGGTTTACTCATTTTGAGTTATTGCTTGCATTTATGATACAAATTATATATAATATAATACAGTGTTTGACAGAGGAATGCCTTAATAGATTAAAATAGAATAATCAGAGGAGATTTCGTTACTATGAGGACAAAGGCAGAGGGCAGAAGGGTTATAAAGAAAGCATGTAATATAATGTCGTATGAAGGGTTGAAGAAACTCTGGGAAAAGCACTGGAGGTTAGTGAGTGCAATCGTATTAGTGACAATATGTTTTTTATTATGGAACTATCAGAACCTGTCTTCTGGTTTGCTCCCTAAGCATGATGGATTACATGGAATTACTGCTTTTGCGACCAGTATGCATTCTGTTCGAATAGACGGGGAAATTGCTTGGTGGTCTCCTGCTGATACGAGGACAGGCGGCTGGGCGCAATATTATTCTGGATTTTTATCACCACTAGCACCAACATATGGGAGTATATTATTTATTGCAGCGGCTTGTATTACGAAGCTTTGCAGTTTTTTTGGTGTAGTAATTCCAGAGTATCCTTTCTATATCTTGCTGAATAGCTATATTACTCCGATTTTAGCAGTGTTCTTTTTATTCAAATTTAGTTCATTTTTCTTGAAAAACAAATATTCGTATATTTTATTAGGGGGGGGGTATATTCTCTCAGGGATTGGTTTACAGATTGATTCCTGGTATTATTGGCAGGATCAGTTTTTCCTGTGGCTATTCCTATACGGAGTAATTGGTATTTTGGAGGAGGCAAATAGCAGAAGATATTATATTTTCTGTGCTTCAATATTGTGTTTTTTCTCATCAGCTAATTATTGGACGCTTCACAATCTGCTTTTTATCGCTTGTGTACTTGTGCTGTATCTGTTTACAATACAGAATATGCGAGACAGGATTAAGAAAATATTTACAATTATTAGAGAAAATAAGATAATTACTTTTCTTTTGGTTTTGTGTCTTGCAATTTGGGCACTTATCCTTGTGAGCGTATATTTAGAACAGCATTCAGTTTATAGCCGCGGGAGTGATTATTCTATCGACAGTATGTTGGTCAGAGCAAAAGGTGGGAATCCGATTCAACTTTTAGTAAATGAATTGTTTGATCCGATTATTGGTGGATTTGGTAATGAGAATATGAATACTATCCATAATGCTCGATATGTGGGGGCAATGTTATTGCCTCTCATAGTAGTTGCGTTTCAGCGCAGAGGAGGAATATTTCATAAACTGTGCATTATGCTGTTTGGTATTTGCCTTATGCCAGGTTTTTTGTTGCCAATATGGCAAGTGTTTTTTCGGTTTGATCAACATTATTTCTATTTTTACAGTCATTTTTGGGAAATATCAGTACTTTTGCTGGCAGCTGATTCTTTTGACGCATTTTTGGAAGGTGAAAATGCTCGTGTGGGGAAAAGCCTAAAGATTATTCTTGCTATTGCAGCGGCGGCATTTCTGGTGTTCACATATAAAGACACGGGACTTTCAAGAGCAGTGCCGCTGATGCTGTGTTTGATTGTGCTTTCCTGCATTATCTTATTAAAATATATGGAGCAATCGGGAAAAGTATGGCTGTTTCTTTTTTTGATATTATTCTTGGGAGATATCTCAAGATACTATTATGAAGGTTCTGCGGCGGATCATCAGTTTACTGTTACGTATTTTCCGCGGACGGGTGAGGGTGATGAGAGATTATATGAGCCCTTTGAAAGAGTGGAGAATAACACATTTTCTCAGGGATTGAAGGAAAATTCACCACCAGTTACTAATCATATATGGCCATATAATGAATATATTCTCTCTGTTTCATATTACCAGATGTTGGCGGAATACATGGAGGACTCAAACTTCATAGAACGAGTGGATTATTCTTTTGGGGACGGGCAGGATTTACACTTCTATACAGAACTTAGTCAATATGACGGAAATACGGTTTCTTTAATAGAAAACCGAGTGCCAGAGGCTGAATTTGCATTTACAGAATATGGATACAATGACTTTACTGTACAATGTAAAATGCCTCAGAATGGCTTTGTTGTATTTAATCTGCAATATGATCCCCACTGGAGATTGAAGATTGACGGACAGAAAGTGGAGGTTTGTAAGGCTAATATAAATTATCTTTCGATAGAGTTGGCAGAAGGTAGTCACACAATCGAACTGTCGTACAGACCTTTAGCAAGAGTGTTGTATCCGTTCGCTGTTATGTTGCTGGCAGGATTGATAGTATATGTGCTTATTAGATTGAGAAGGAAAGGATTTGACAATGAAAGTTGTAATACTGGCAGGAGGATTTGGTACGCGAATCAGCGAGGAAAGTCACCTGAAACCCAAACCGATGATTGAGATCGGAGAGAAACCTGTTCTATGGCATATCATGAAGGAGTACTCCTATTATGGGTTTAATGAATTTATTATCTGCTGCGGATATAAGCAGCACGTTATAAAAGAGTGGTTTGCTGATTATTACCTTCATAATAGCGATGTCACTTTTGATTTTGCCCATTCGGGAGAGATGACTGTCCATAATAACGTGTCGGAACCCTGGAAGGTCACTTTGGTAGACACTGGACTGAATACAATGACGGGAGGACGCGTTAAGAGAATTCAAAAGTATGTAGGTGATGAAGCATTTATGCTTACTTACGGGGACGGAGTAAGCGATATCAACATTCAGGAGCTGGTGAAGTTCCATAATTCTCACGGGAAAATGGCGACGTTGACAGCAGTGAATGTGGGACAGAGGTTTGGTGTATTGGGAATTGCGGAGAATAATTCGATTACTTCATTTAAAGAAAAAAGCGCAAGTGATGGAAGCCGCATTAATGCAGGATATATGGTTCTGGAACCGGAAATCTTCCGCTACATTGAAGGAGACCGGACAGTGTTTGAGAAAGAGCCGCTCGAAACGGCTGCCGCAATGGGTGAGTTGGTGGCATATAAATATGACGGCTATTGGCAATGTATGGATACAAAGCGGGAAAAGGATACCTTGGAGGAATTGTGGGCATCCGGGAATGCACCGTGGAAAAGTTGGGAGTAAAGAAAACAATGACTAGTAAAGAACTGGCAAACAGACTGCGGGTGCATACCGTAGAAATGGCACACTATTCCAAAGAATCCCATGTTGCTTCCGCACTTTCCATATGTGATATTGTGGCGGTGCTATATCACGATGTTTTGCGGAAAGACCCTATGGATGCAAAATGGGAGGAGAGAGATCGCTTTATTTTAAGTAAGGGACATGCTTGCTCTACAGTTTATGCTGCCTTGGCAGAAACAGGCTTCTTTAGTGTAGATGAATTGAATACGCAGTGTCAGGATGGAAGCAGATTGTCGGGGCATATCACGTATAAGAATGTTCCGGGAGTGGAATTATCGACAGGCTCATTGGGACATGGCTGCTGTGTGGCGGCAGGGATGGCATTGAATGCAAAGTTAAAGGGAAAAAAATACAGAACTTTTGTGCTTGTCGGAGACGGGGAGTGTGATGAAGGCTCGGTTTGGGAGATGGCGTTATTTGCGCATCAGTATAAATTGGGGAATCTGACTGTTGTTGTGGATCATAACAAGATGCAGGCAATGGGGTTTTGCAAGGACATCGCCGATCATGTTAATTTAGCTGATAAGTGGCAGGCGTTTGGGTGGGAAGTGATAGAGGTTGACGGCCATGACCATGGGCAGTTAAGTATGGCTTTGAACAAACGGGGAACGGAAAAGCCGGTGTGTGTTGTAGCCCATACGATTAAGGGCAAAGGCGTGACCTTTATGGAAAATAATCTGCTGTGGCACTACAGGGATCCGCAGGGAGAAGATTATGAAAATGCTTTACGGGAATTGAGGGCACAATAATGAAAAAGGCGCTGATAAATGCGGTATGTAATTTGATGGATGAGAATGAAAATGTCTATATGTTTACGGCAGATTTAGGCTATGGTGTAATGAATAACATTATAGAAAATTATTCGGAAAAATTTGTCAATATGGGAATCTGTGAACAGAATATGGCTTCGACTGCGGCAGGAATGGCTATGGAAGGCAATATTGTATTTATGTATTCTATTGGTAATTTCCCGACACTGCGCTGCCTGGAACAAATCAGAAATGACATAGCGTATCATTGTGCAAATGTTAAGATTGTTGCCGTTGGAGGCGGGTTTGCGTATGGTAATTTGGGCATGAGCCATCACGCAACAGAAGATATTGCCGTGATGCGTGCGATTCCGGGGATGACTGTTTTTTCGCCGGCAGACTCGTCCGAAGTGACGGCTGTGGTTAAAGAAGCTGCAAAAATTGATGGACCAGTATATATAAGATTGGGGCGGGGCGGAGAACCTGATGTCGCACATATTTCACTTGACATTAATAAGGTTATGCGGATAGCAGAGCGGGAAAGTGATAGCATGAAACCGTCCATAGCATTGCTGGGAACGGGAACGGTAGTAGCGGATGTGGCAGATGCGTCGAAACAACTTAAAGAAACCTACAATGTATCTGCGTATTCGATTCCCAAATTAAAACCCATCGATATGGATGGGGTGTTAGAGATTTGTAAGTCAAATGACTGTGTTGTTACCGTGGAAGAGCATAATATAGTTGGAGGCCTGGGGAGTGCAATAGCGGAAGTGATTGCAGACAATAAAGTGGGAACAAGGCTTATTCGGATTGGGATGAATGATCAATTTACACAGGTTGTAGGATCACCTGATTACCTTCGACATTACTATGGATTGGATTGTGCAGGGATCGTAGAGAAGCTTCACAAAATTTATGAGGTGGAGAATGATTAAGGTTATTGTTACTGCGGCGAATAGTTTTATTGGACGCAGGTTATGCAAGGCATTGACAGATGCAGGATGTTTCGTATATGCGGTGGTACGAAATACCTTTTCGGATGAGAAAATGTTTTATGATCATGAGAACTTGTCTGTTGTCTATTCAGATATGGAAGACTATCAGTTCCTTTATCAAAAAATTCAGGATTCCTGTGATATAGGAATAGCGTTGGCCTGGAATGGAACAAGAGGAAAAGAACGTGATGACAGGATACAGCAGGAATGGAATTACAGAAGATCCATTGATTGTGTGCGTGGTTTTATTGAAAAGAATTGTAAATTGATTATGACAGCAGGATCACAGGCTGAATACGGTCCGCGCAGAACAGCTGAAAAGGTCAGGGAAACGGATGCGTGTAATCCAAATACAGAGTATGGACATTATAAACTGAAATTTTATCTTGACACACTGGAATTATGTAAGAAGTCTAATGTCAGATTGATTGAGCCGAGATTTTTCAGTTTATATGGGGCGGATGACTCTGATAAGACCATGATCATCTCTATCATTCGCAATATGCTGCAAAATGCTCCCTGCGAGTTGACGCGCTGTGTTCAGTTATGGGATTTTTTGTACATCGATGATGCGATAAATGCATTATTGAGATTATTGCAGAATGAAAATGCACAAGGTGTTTACAATTTTGGATCAGGAATATCACGCCCGCTGAAGGATTATATAGAGATAATGTATGATCTGACAGAAAGCAGAAGTCAGCTTTTGTATGGAGCGGTTGAATATCCGGAGACAGGAATGGTTCATACAAATCCCTCAATTGCGCGGCTGCGTGAAGCTATTGACTGGGAGCCGCAGATATCTTTTGAAGAGGGAATTCGAAGAGTGATTGAGTTACAGAGGCATTATCAGGAGGGATAGATGAAAAAAATCAGTATCGTTGTGCCATGCTTTAATGAGGAGGAAAATGTTGTACCCATGAGTGTGGCCTTAACTCAAGTGATGCAGGATGAATTAAACAGTTATGACTATGAGATTATTTTTATTGATAATTGTTCAAGCGATAACACTCGCAATCTACTGGTGGAATTATGCGGTAAGGATAAAAAGATAAAAGCTATTTTTAACGCCCAAAATTTTGGCCCGATGAATTCGCCTTATTATGGACTATGTCAGGCTACAGGTGATTGTGCTATCCTATTTTGCTGCGATTTTCAAGATCCGATTGAACTGATTCCACAGATGGTAAAAGAATGGGAGGAAGGATACAAGATTGTATCTTGTATAAAAACGAGTAGTAAGGAAAACCGGATTATGCGGTTTTTGAGGACAATATATTATAAGCTGATCCGCATGATGTCCAGTGTGGAGCAGATTGAGCATTTTACCGGATTTGGTTTGTACGATAAAGATTTTTTGACTATATTAAAAGAGTTAAAAGACCCGGCACCCTTTCTACGGGGGATAGTGGCCGAACTGGGGTTTCGCCGTAAAGAAATTCCGTATCAGCAGCAAAAGCGCAGGGCTGGTAAGAGCCATCTGAGTTTTTACACCTTGTATGATACGGCAATGCTGAGTTTCACAAGTTATACAAAAGTGGGTTTACGTGCGGCTGTTTGGGGGGGGGCTTTTTTATCGATAATTAGTTTGGTTGTGGCATTGATTTATTTGATATTGAAACTGATTTATTGGGATCGGTTCGTGGCGGGTATGATGCCGATTTTGCTGGGAGTTTTCATTTTAGGGTCAATCCAGATTTTCTTTATCGGGCTACTGGGCGAATACATTATGAATATCAATACCAGAGTGATAAATCGGCCTTTGGTAATTGAGGAAAAACGAATCAACTTTGATGAGTAGGGTGTGGTTTCCTGAAAGGAAAATCATATAAAGAAAATTTTTGCAGGAGGTACTCAATGAGTAAATTTAATTTTGTAATGATTTCCGCGGGCTTTGAACACGGCGGGAATGTAACTCACAGACACTTGGACGGGCATCCGGATCTTCTGGTTTATCCCTTTGAATCACAGTTAGGAAATCGAAACTTTAATGATTTTCTTGCGTCTGTTGAGAGAGTCCAATACAGGTATCCCGAATTTCCAGAAGGGATGGAAGCGGAAGAATTATATGAGCAGATTATCGACGAAGAGATGAAAACATTTCTTAGAAAGCGTAACGGCTCTAAATTCAGGGACGCAGATCTTGTGATGGATGAGAAGAACAGGAAAACAGAGTTTGTGAAATTATTAGGAGAGAAGCCGTATACCCGTAAAAAAGTGATAGAGGCATTCTTCAGATCTACATTTGCGGCATGGGAAAATTATTATACCGCTCCTAAAGAAGGTATGACATACGTCGGCTATTCTCCGGCAATTGGAATTGATGCTGACAGGATGGTAAAGGATTTTCCCGAAATTAAAATTGTCCATATTGTCAGAAACCCTTTCTCTGCATACAGAGATACCAAGAGGCGTCCTTTTCCTCAGCCTTTGAGTAAGTATCTGATTACATGGAATATCTATCATTCCACGGTGGAAATGTACGCTAAAATGTATCCGAATAATGTGAGGATTTTCAGATATGAAGATCTGGTTGCGGATAAGACTAAATTTATGCATGAAATGTCAGATTTTATCGGCGTGGAATTTAATGAAACGATGTTATATCCCAGCTGGAACGGGAAAGAGATTAAGGATATGATAGCGCCTTGGGGAACTGTCCTTAAGAGTGATGAGAATTACAATAAGCAGATTATTGAAGAATTGACTGCGGCAGAAAAGAAGCAGATAAGCTATGCAACAACGGCGCTGGCAAAGCACTTTGGTTACGATAAGATCGAATATCTGAAGGAGTATTATGCTGAGTAAATTTTACTATGAAAGCAGTAATGAAAGGAAGCAGGCAGATACATTAGATGTATCTGCCTTAGCTAATAGGATAAAAGATATATATTTATTTAAATCGGTTACTGTGGAGAGGATATTTCCGGGGGGAACGCTGGGGATTTTTTTTAAGGCGACAGTCGATGGAAGGCAATTCTTTATCAAAACATGTGCTGCTGATGAAATGAGTCGGCACAATTTACATAAAGAAGCAGAAATTATGAAAGTGCTGTATGGCGACACATTAAACGCAAATTATTTTGTACATTGCAATAAAGAGTTTATAATAATGGATTTTGTTGACACGAAAAATACGGCGTATGAAATGGATCTTGTCAGCGAATTGATTAGGAATTATAATCTTAAACTGACTGATATTGCCCCCGATATTATTAATTACAATCTTGAGGATTTACATCATGCGGCATCTTACTCCTTTGATGTTCTGAGTAACGCAAATTTATTATCTGCAGAAGTCGGGCTATGGTGTGAGCGTATCTTTGAAGAGATAAAGGAGTATGATGACGGAACCAGAATAATATGTCATGGAGATTTAAGTAATGTCAACATTACGGACTGGAATGGAGATGTACTTGTGCTGGATTGGGAAGATGCGATGATGGCGTACCCTCAATATGACATTTTATATTGGCTGACCTTTTATTCACAAAGAAAATATTATAGCTGCCATTTGCTTAATGATATAGGCGTAGAAGTGTCCTTTGGCAAAAATGTCATGGCAATGATTTTATTAATCAAGTGCTATTTGTCGTATAGGAATAAGAGTTTTTTGAATAATAAATTAAGCATCAATGACCGAATAAATGAGATTATATGTATGTAGGAGATATAAACATGACAGATCTTTCATTTTACAAAAATAAAAAAGTATTGATTACTGGACATACTGGATTTAAGGGATCATGGATGTGCCGGCTGCTGGTAATGCAAGGGGCTCTTGTGACGGGATATGCATTAAATGCGCCCACAAATCCGAGCCTTTATGAATTAGGCTGCTTGAAGGAACAAATGAATTCGATAGTTGGCGACATTCGTGATTTAGAGCATTTGAAAAGGGTGTTTGCGGAGGTACAGCCTGAGATAGTGATCCATATGGCCGCACAGCCCATTGTACGTGAATCCTACAAGGATCCGGTCTATACTTATGAGACGAATGTGATGGGGACAGTGAATATACTGGAGTGCGTCAGATGCACGCCTTCGGTTAAGTCTTTTTTGAATGTGACTACAGACAAAGTATATTTGAATAAAGAATGGGAGTGGGGTTATCGTGAAAATGAGGAATTAAATGGATATGATCCCTATTCTAATTCAAAGTCCTGTTCTGAATTAGTGACAAGCAGTTATAAAAATTCATTTTTTCAGGATGGAACTGTTGCCATTTCAACAGCCAGGGCAGGTAATGTGATTGGAGGAGGAGATTTTGCGGCGGACAGGATTATTCCTGATTGTATACGGGCAGTTCAGAAGAAAGAGGATATTGTTGTAAGAAATCCCTTTTCGACAAGACCTTATGAACATGTATTAGAACCAATTATGGCATATTTGATGATCGCTCAGATGCAATATATGGATAAGAAATATGCAGGATCATATAATGTGGGCCCGGATGATATTGATTGTTGGACTACAGGTAATTTGGTGGAATTGTTTTGTCAGAAATGGAATGCTGCTACCGGGGAGAGCGTAAAGTGGATTAATTTGTATGACGGAGGACCTCATGAGGCAAATTTCCTTAAACTGGATTGTTCAAAGCTGAAAACCATATTAGGATGGAAACCGCGCTGGAATGTAGAGACAGCCATGGATAAGATTGTGGAGTGGTCGAGGATATATCTGGCAGGAGAGGATGTTGTGTCCTGTATGGAAAAACAAATAAGAGAATTTTTAGAGGATTGATTTAGCAATAGAGATATCTACAGGAAAGGATAAGTGTGTATTAAAATGAAAAAGCATATAGGGGTGATTTGTGTCATCTTAGGAATGGTATTATTTATACACCATCCTATCATTACGTCACAATCCATGGCAGTACAGGGAGACGGGTTAATGTACTATTTGTCGAAGGTGTTCTGGATAGACAGTTTAAAGGGAGGGGAATTCCCTTTATGGAATCCTTTTTCGCAAATTGGCACACCTTTTTTGGCAGATACACAGCAAACTGTACTTAGTCCTTTTAACATACTGTATTTTTTGTTTGATACAACAACTGCCTTTAATTTGACCCGTCTTATATGTCTTTTAATGGCAGGATGCTTTATGTATTTATTAATGTATGAATTAACGAAAAAGTATGTAAGCAGTGCTGTAATAGGACTGCTTTTTGCACTTAGTACAATGTTAAGCGGACACAGGATTGAACATGTAACAATTGTTACAACAATATGTTTTTTCCCGGCAATTTTTTGGACCATAGAAAAGTTCAGAACATGTAAAAGCAGGAAATGGCTTATTTTTACGGCTGTTTTGATGGCGTTTCAATTTTTAAGTGGATTTACACAATTGGTACTTTACTTTGATATAGTGATTTTTTTCCGGATGATTTATGTACTTAAACAAACGTGCACCAGATTAAAGGAGGCATTGGTTTTATGCATAAAATGGATTTTGCTATATCTATTGTTCATTTCCTGTCAGCTTTTGCCAACAATACAATTAATTTTGTCCTCCGGTAGAAATGATATTTCTTGGGAGACTTTTGCTGTATACGGATGTGACTTGAGAGTGCTGCTAATGATGCTTTTTCCTTCAGTATATTTTGATGAATTCCAGGCGTTTGGATTATATGCATCTTCTGGTTTGGATATTGAAATATATATTGGAGTTATATGCTTGGTATATATTTTCTTCGAGGCAATATATTGCAGAAAAGAAAGAGAAGTAAGGAGTATCGGAGCGCTTGCAGTGGGGTGTTTTCTATATGCCATGGCACCTAATGTCCCTATATTGGGAAGGGTAATATATTCAATACCTATATTGAATTCTTTCCGAGTGTGTGCGAGGAGTCTTCCAATTTTTGTTTTTCTGATCATGATAATTACTGGTATTGGACTGGCACATATAAGTGACAGTGAAGATGCTTCTAAAATTATGAAAGTTAACGTAGCTTTAATGGCTTTTGGCTTATTTGCTATGGTGTTTTGGTATTGTGTATCATCACAACAGGTTTTTCTAAATGAGTATGCAGATTATTATAAAAACGTGAGACAAGGAATTGCAATTTCGTTAGGCTTACTCATGATACATTTCATTTTATTATGCTTTTTGGAATGGGCAAAGAAGAGAAGAAAAATAGTATATATGGCGGAAATAATATGTGGTATTATTGGTCTGTTTATAATATCGGACGTCATGCGATTTAGTATACTTTATAATGAGCAGATGAGGCCTGTGCAGACCATATTGAATAATGGTTTACCTGAAGAAGTACAGGCATTAGTGGATAAAGATACAGAAGACGGATACAGGTCATTTGTTATAATGAATGATCCGGATTTTTTCTATTCTACTGATACTTTCAATATAGCAAAATACGGCAGATCAATTAGCAGTCACAATAATATGTACAATGCCTGGTTGACATTTTTGGATAAAAAGTTGGATTATTGGGGAATAAAGGAAAATGTATTTTATCCTCATTTTACGGAAGAACTTACTGAAAACCCTTCCTTAGCAGCAATGCTTAGTATACATTGTATCTTATCTGCTGGAGATTATGATTTGAATCCTCAAATCATAAATGATTCAATAGATGGGGAAGTGCTCTTGGCAGATGATGCAATTGAGTTTGTAGGAGATAATGATTTGTTATATTATGCTTCAACTGCGGACTGGGTTGAGGAATATACATCCTATTTAGTTACCTTTGATGCGAATGTAACAAATGAAGATATTTTTTATGCTGACTTATATAACGATAATTATGACAATGTAGAGCAAGATGGTTTCTTTGTGAAAGATACTTGGGGGGGGGGGGCAAATATATAGAACAATAATTACAACAGAGGAAATTCCTGATAATGATATTTATTTTAGAATTCTAGCATCAGGAGAAAATGATTTGAGTAGTGCGAAGGTAGAAATAAAAAAAATAGAATTAGATGAATTAGAAATTTATGAAAAAATTTGGTCGGGAAATGACATGGTAGTATATGCCAGCGATCACGCTCGGAAAATAGTATATATACCTGAAAAAGCAGAGTATATTGCAGAATATGGTGAATCCTGGAAAGCCGATGAACTGAATAATGCTGACAAAATAAGCTATGTTTTAGGATTGGATAAGAGTATTGAATTTAACGGTTATAATGCAACAATCACAGGAATCACACAGAAAAGAAATTCTGTTTCTGCAATCATTCGAACAGATGAGGATACATTTGTTAATCATGCCCAGCTTGCATACCCAGGATGGACAGCGTATGTTGACGGACAAAGAGTAAAATTGTATACTGTAAATAACTTAATACAGGGAGCAATTGTTCCAGAAGGAGAACATATAATAGAATTTCGCTATGAACCTATAGTTTTTAAGATAGGGTGCGTTTTATCAACATTGGGAATTATATTTGCTTGTGTATGGTGGGGGAAATTATATACAAAACAAAGACTAGAATGTGTGTAGTTTTTGATCTGAGATTATTGCAAGATGGATGAACTTATGCGGGGAAAACAGTAGCGTCGAATCAGTTTATATAAATGGGAGCGTGGAATGCAGTCAAGTTGGCTTATCATCGGAGGCAATTTCCTGCTCGGCAGCAGGATCCTAAAAATATTGAAAAGAAAACATAAAGCCATTGGTGTGCCGCATGAGGAGATGGATGAACCGGAGCGGGTCGTGGGATTAGCCCTTTTTAACAAAATGGGGGGGGTGCTAATTGAATCGGAGTGTCTGACAGCCGGAAATGATATGGATTCCATGCGGGATAATATGGAAAAGGTGATTGGCTTTTGCCGTGAGAGCCAACGGGAATGTATATTTGTACAAGTGCAGTATCCGGCAGGATGCGACCCTGAGTCAGACTTGTATCATCGATACTGCACGGCCTGCGAGAATATTGCGCAAATGGTGGAAACAGTATTTGTAGTGCATTCGGTATACGAGGATGGCAGTTCGGAAATACAGGCGGGAAAAGCCGGAGAAACCCATTGCGCAGATGTGGCGGCCTTGTACATTGAACAAAATATTGGACGACATGGGATAATACCAGTCTGCAATGACAGCGGCGTTGATGAACAGGAAGTAATAAAGCGTCAGAGCAGATGTGTGTTTCAGCTGATTTATGAGTTGAAGGCACAAGATTTTTTTTACGAAAAGCGCGTCGCGGAGATAAGGTTTCAAATGGGGGAAAGACTGGCAAAGGCTGTTCCCCATCAGGTGGCGGCACAGCTCGACTGCGTCTGCCCCGTCCCCAAGACGGGAATGTATTATGCGATGGGACTGGCGCACGGGTTAAAGTGCTCCTATGTTCAGGCACTGCTCAAAACAGGCGGGGAGGAGAGATCCTTTCAGATTGCAAACACAGACAAGAGAAAGCAGTTTTTGTGGACAAAGCTACAGCCGATAAAGGAACTGATTCAGGGAAAAACGTTAGCGGTGGTAGATGAAGCGATCTTTACCGGTGCAACACTAAAGGTGGTTGTGGAAATGCTGCGCGAGTGCGGAGCAAAAGGCGTATATTTGTGCATTCCGACTCCGAAATGCCGCAGCCATTGTAATTACCTGATGCAGCCGCCGAGACCCATGCTTCTGGAATACATCAGGGAGACCATGCTGGAGGGGTACTTTAACGTGGATGGGATTTTCTTTCAGGACGATGATGTGTTTAGACAGTGCATAATGGAGATAGATGGACAGATGTGCAGTGAGTGCTTTTTGGGAGGTGATCGAGATGAATGAAACTGGAAAGACTGTCACTGCGGTGGTGCCTGTGAGAAAGGAAGACTCCCGCCTGGTCGATAAAAACATATTGCCTTTTGGGGAGAGTAATCTTTTGCTTCATAAGCTGCAGCAGCTGAAAGCGACGGAGCGCATTGACAGAATTGTTGTGTCTTCGGAAGATGACGAGATTCTGGATATGGCCGAAGCGGCGGGGGTACAGGCGATGAAAAGACCTCGGGAGTATGCGGATAGAAGGAATCCTTTCGGGCGATTTGTAGAGTATATGTGTAATCAGATAAGCGGGGAACATGTGCTGTGGGCATGTGTGACGGCGCCTTTTGTCGAGAGCGGCATGTACGGGGAGGCAATCGGGACGTATTTTGACAAGCTAGAGGAAGGCTATGATTCCCTGATTTCTGTCCTGAGGTTGAAGCGTTTTATTTTGGATGAAAACGGCGCCGTCAATTTCAGGCGGGGGCTTCAGCATAAAAATTCGGAGGAACTGCCTGATCTGTATCTCTACACAAACGGTATCGTGTTGGCGCCGAGAGAAAAAATGATAGAATGGAAATACAATTGGGGCTACATCCCTTATCGTTATGAGATTGATAAAAAGGCGGGAATAGATATCAGCGACTCCTATGACTATCATATAGCCTGCCTGCTTGAGGAGGAAAACAAGTGAATGTGAAATTATTGGACTGTACTCTTCGGGACGGCGGCCATGTCAACAATGCCGATTTCGGAGGCGAAAGGATTCGCGGCATTATCCGTGGATTAACGGCAGCCGGAATGGATTATATTGAGCTTGGATTCCTCAGGGACGGACAGTTCAGCCCCGACCAGGCTCTATATAATGATGTGACTGAAATTTATCCGTATCTGCCGGACAATGGGGGAAAAAGTAAGTATACAGTGATGGTCAGACCTGATTGGTATGATATCGGGCAGCTTTCGGATTCGGAAGGCAGGATAGAGATTATTCGTTTTGCATTTTACTACAGAGATATAGAGTTGACGCGGGAATATGCGCGGATTGCTGAAAGAAAAAAATACAGCTTCATATGTAACCCGGTCAATATAATGGGATATTCCGATACGGATTTACAGGAGCTTGTCCGGCAGATCAATGATATGCATCCGGAGCAGCTTACCATGGTGGACACCTATGGTTCCATGACCATTAAGGATCTGCATCGCATTTATGAAATCATAGAGAGCGGGCTCGACCGTGATATACGAATAGGCCTGCATTTGCATGAGAATCAATCTCTTGCGTTTGGTCTTGCCCAGGAATTCCTGCGGATCAGGGAGAAAGACAGAAATGCGGTGATAGACGGTTCGCTGTTGGGAATGGGGCGTATTCCGGGTAACCTGTGCATAGAGATTATTTCGGAATTTATGAATAAGCAATATGGCTGCAGTTATGATAATGATATCCTCTATAATCTGATCGGGGAATATATTGAGCCGATAAAGCGGGAAATACCCTGGGGGTATTCTCCGGCATACTTTATGACGGCACAGCTGAACATGCACCGCTCTTATGCGGAGTTTCTTTTAAAGAAAAAGGAATTTGATTTATATGATATCAGCCAGATTTTAAAGAGTATCGAATTGCCTATGAGAAGTGAATTTCACAACGATCATTTAGAGGAAAAATGTGAGACATACCGGCGGAGGAAGACAGATGGAAAATGAAATGAAGATTACCGCAGTAATTCCGGTAAAGGGAGACAGTTCGCGTCTGAAAAATAAAAATATTCTGCCTTTTGCAGAATCCAATCTGCTGATCCATAAGATACGGCAGTTAAAGCAGGTAGAGGAGCTTGCTCAGATCATTGTGTCATCGGATTCGGAAGAAATGCTTGAGATGGCGAGAGAAGAAGGCGTAGAGGCGATAAAGCGTCCTAAACAGTATGCGGATGAATCTCAGCCCTTTGGCTATTTTTTAGAGTATATCTGTGACACGATCAACACGGAGCATTTAATGTGGGCATGCTGTACATCGCCTATGGTAGAGCCTGAATTATACAGAGAAGCAATCAGGAAGTACAGGGAGGGTCTGTTGGCGGGATATGATTCTTTGATTACCGTGCAGAAATATCAGCATTTTCTGCTGGATGAAAACGGCCCGATGAATTTTCGCAGGGGGATAGCACATGTTAATTCTCAGGATTTACCGGTATACCATTACTTCACAAATGGTATTATCCTGGTTCCCCGGGAGAATGTCAGAAAGTGGAAGTACCATTTCGGTCCCCGGGTTTATCGCATGGAAATAGCCCAGAATGAGTCCATAGACATCGACACCTATTATGATTATGTGATCGCTAAGGCCTTTTATGAGGACAGGCAAAAAACTGATTGGGGGGGGGGTAAAGACTAGCTCTTTATTCTCTGCTGTGTATGCCGTAATGTGCAGGGAGGCGGCATGATGAAAGTTGTAGCGGTCATCCCTGCGAGATATGCTTCCACGAGGCTGCCGGGAAAGCCTCTTAAAGATATCTGTGGCAAGCCTATGGTGTGGTGGGTCTACAGTAAAGTAAAATCAATTGAAGGCATAGACCGGGCGGTCGTTGCAACGGACGATGAAAGAATTTACAGGGTATGCAATGACTATCATATCGATGCCGTGATGACTGCGGATAACCATCCGACGGCAATTCACCGGTTATATGAGGTTGCGGAAGCGATTGGCGGGGATATATACTTACAGGTCAACGGCGACGAGCCTCTCATCAATGAAGGGATATTATCAAAATTTGTGGAAGAGATCAGAAAGGCTACCTTGGAAGGGGCATGCGGCATGAACGCTATCTCCGCAGTGACCGATCCTGTGCAGGTGATGGATCCTGCCAATATTAAAATGGTTTTTAACGAGGAGCTTGAATGCTGCTATATGTCCCGAGCGCCAATTCCCTTTCCGTTCAAGTCACTGGATTATCAATACTATAAGCACGTCGGATTGATAGCGTACACAAAGGAGATGCTGCGCTTTTTTACCGTGACCTCACCGGGATATTTTGAGCGGGTCGAGGGCATCGATCTATTGAGATTTATTGATTACGGGAAAAGGCTTCAACTGATAGATGTAGGACAATGTGAGACATTGTCTGTTGACACGGAGAAGGATCTGGAGATGGTGAGAAGGAAGATGGAACGGAAGGTAGAAGAGAATGGATGAGGTCTTACGTCATGTTATCGTTAAAGTCTGTAAACTGTTTAAAGCGGACATTTCGGATGCTTCTGTAAGTAACCTGGTGCAATTTGTCAAATTTGGTCTTGTGGGGATATCCAATACAGTGATCAGTTATGTATTGAATGTTATCACACTGCTTTTGCTGAAGCCGTTTCAGGCAGGGTGGGATTATATAGCGGCCAACCTGGTGGCTTTCGGGCTGAGTGTCTTATGGTCGTTTTACTGGAATAACCGCTTTGTGTTTACGACAGAAAAGGGAGAACACAGATCTGTTTTTAAGACCCTGGTGAAGACATACATTTCATACGGGTTTACGGGAATCGTCTTAAATAACATCTTATCCTGGCTGTGGATTGAAAAGCTGGGAATCTCTAAATTTGCGGCGCCTCTGATTAACCTGATTGTCAGCGTACCTCTTAATTTCATAATCAATAAGTTATGGGCGTTTAAGGCAGAAAAGAAGTGAGAAACGGAGGCTGATAGAATGCATGTAAAAATTCAGAATTTTATTTTGCTGTGTATAAGTGTGCTGTTTTATGCAAGCTTTGGCGTAAAGCAATTACTGTTTCTTTTTCTGTGTATTATGATAACCTTTATCGGAGCGGTGATTGGGGAAAAGTACAATAAGAAATATATTTTGCTGGCGCTTACGGCGAACATTTCATTGCTTGTGGTGATGAAATATTTGCCTTTTTTCTATGCGAACATAGATGCTCTGTTCAAAAATGGGGGGGGGGGGTGAAACATCACAGCTTTTGCTGCCTGTAGGATTATCCTTTTATATTTTTCAAAGTTCATCTTATCTGCTGGACGTATATCATGGCAAAGTGCATGTTGAAACAAATATAGTTGATTATGCATTATACGTATCTTTTTTTGGAACTATTGTTTCAGGCCCCATTCAAAAGGCAAGGAATTTTTTGCCGCAAATAAAAGAAAAGAGAATCATTACCGATAAGGGAATCCAGAAAGCGGTTCTCTTCTTTTTGTGGGGAATTTTTATCAAAATGGTTATTGCAGACAGACTGACAATGTTTGTCGATACTGTGTGGAATTCGTATGAACAATTTGAAGGTCTTACATTGTTTGCGGCGGCGGTGGCATATAGTATTCAAATATATCTTGATTTTTCGGGATATAGTTATATGGCTGTGGGAGTATCTGCTTTGTTTGGATTTACGCTGACGGAGAATTTCCGGCAGCCTTATCTTGGAATAACTATAGGTGATTTCTGGAAGAGATGGCATATCAGCCTGACGGAATGGTTTAGAGAATATTTATACATCCCTTTAGGAGGAAACCGGAGGGGGTCGTTTAGAAAATATATGAATATGATTGTTGTTTTCCTGGTCAGTGGTTTATGGCACGGCGCGGAGTGGTCCTTTGTAGTCTGGGGAGGAATACATGCCGCCTATCACGTGGTCGGAAACCTAACTGAAAAATGGAGAATTGCATTGTGCGGCAGGTTAAAAATAAATAGAGAGACTTTTAGCTATGGTTTGTGGCAGAGGCTGTGTGTCTTTTTGATGGCAGCCTTTGCGTGGATATTCTTCAGGGCGCCGACCTTGGGAGATGCGTTTGGATACATAAAGGGTATGTTTTCCTGCTGGAATCCGTGGGTGTTATTTGATAAGTCATTATACGCTTTAGGCTTGGCAAAGGAGGAATGGACCATCTGTGCCTGGGGGATGGTGATTGTTCTGATTACTTCCTATATCGAGGAGAAGGGAAAGCAGATAGGGGAAGTGTTTTGCCTTCAGAACATTGTTTTTCGATACTTATGCTATTTTGCCCTGTTTATGGCAGTGGCGATATTGGGAGTATACGGGCCGGATTATGATGCGTCGAAATTTATATATATGGGATTTTAGGAGGCGTGTATATGTATAAATGTATTTTGAGAAGTTTATCCTTGATCAGTCTGTTTATTGGTTCGATCTGGCTGATAAATACTATTTTTATACCGAAAAGGTTTGATGGGATAGTGCCGATGAAAAGCTTTTATGCACAGGAGAAAGAGACTATTGACGTACTGTTCCTGGGAAGCAGTCATTGTGGGATGACTATAGATACAGGGGTGCTTTGGAAAGATTATGGAATCCCAGGCTTTGTGCTGTGGGGGTCAGGACAGCCTGCCTGGAATAGCTATTATAATCTGCGGGAGGCATTGAAAACACAGTCTCCAAAAGCAGTAGTGTTTGAGGTCTACGCGATGAAATATGATTTTGAATATCAGGATGAAGCGAGGCAGAGTATGAACACGGGTGCAATGAAATTTTCCTTTAACAAATGGGAGGCAATAAAGGCTTCTGCTCCGAGGGAGCGCTGGAGCGATTTAATGCTTGGCTATCCACTGTATCATACACGTTATAATGAATTAACGAAGGAAGACTTTCTCTTTTTCCCAAACAGCAGGGATTTGGCAGAGAACAAAGGAACAGGAGGATGCAGATGGGGAACAGGGGAGTTCGAACTGCCGGATGTAAGTGGCATTACAGAGTGTAAGCCTATATTTGAAAAGCAAGAATTATATTTAAGAAAAATGATTGAGCTATGTCAAGAGGAAAACATTCCGATTATATTGTATGTTGTGCCATACTGTACGCGGGACAGCGATCAGCCGTACTTTAACAGTGTGGGAAAAATTGCGCAGGAATATGACGTGGAGTTTCTGGATTTTAACCTGATGGAGGATACAATAAATTTTACGGCAGGGGATGTCTGGACAGATGGAGGCCATGTAAATACAACGGGAGCAAGAAAGATTACACGCGCACTTGGCGAGTATCTTAAAGGGCATTATGAACTGGAGGATCATAGGGGTCAGCAACAATATGCCAGCTGGAATGACAATGCTGATATGCTTGAGAAAGAATATTTGTCTGTGATCCAAAGTAAGGAGGACTATTTTTCAGAAGTATCAGGAACAGAGTATATATGTCTTTATGCACAGAAGGGTGATTATGGTCTTACGGAAGCAGAGAGAAGTAATGAAAATATGATAATTGTTCAGGAGGCAGACGGCGTGCTGGATATCATGCCGGCAGGCTGGAAGGCGGAAGATAATATGGTCGATCCGGGCGAAAAATTTTCTGTTGATTTATCAAATGGCATTTCGATCCGATGGGAGGAAACGGTATTGTTGGATGAAGCAGGGAACGGTGCCGCTGCCGTTATATATGATCCGGAGAAAAGAGAAATAATAGATATCGTCATAATGATGGAAAGTACTAATTTTGCATTTGAGCATAAAAATACTTCATTGAATACGCTGTAAAATACGGATGTGGGCAAAAGTAACAGTTCAGCCATACGGCACCGCGAAGTCAATAATTGCAGTGTGTCCCATGGGGACACACTCCTGTGCAATTTTGCGAGACTTGCAGGCGCCAAAATGAGTTGAAAACTCATTTTGTGTGCATTCTCGTAACAGTTTGGCCGAAGGCTGAACTGTTACGGGCAAAATGTAATTTCATAATACTTATTGTGGAGAAAACTTCCGAAATGTGGTATAGTTAACTAAATTTGTGCTCAAAACAAGAGTAGAAGCTAAGGGGAGAAGCGCACAATGAGAATAAAAAGAGAAGTATGGTTTCGCATAATCTGTATTTTATGCACGATCCTTGCTGTAGGTGAAACAGTAGCCGTGCAATTCATTTATTATGATATTTTGAGTAATTCGGATTTGGCGGGTAATTTCCTGGCATCATTTGTTGCGTTACAGGAGCACACGCTGATTCCTCGCGGCTATAATCATACAAGTACGCTGGGGTTTGAATCACACGTGTGGACGATGGCTTTTCTTCTGCCTTTAACACATAGCATTAAGGAAGCTGCAATAATCTCTAATTTGGTGATGCTTTTTCTCTTTTTTCTGAGTGCATATTTTCTATTGAGAAGCTTTGCGGTATCCAAAGCAGCTTCATGGATATGGTCTCTCTGTCTGGTGCTTCCATTTAATTCTCATATAGTCAATATGCATGCGGTAAGCCAATTCTATTTGATTCAGTTAATTGGGATTTGCGTTATAATCTGTCTTTTTAATCAGGTTACGAAAACAGAGGGCATCTGGAAATATTTGATTTGCGGGGGCGTTCTGTCCTTTCTTGAGGCATTGAACGGTTCCAGGTATGTTTCTCTGATCGTTTTGCCCCTGGCGCTGCTGGGTGGAATGCTGTTATTGGAGTTTGTCAGGAAAAAGGCGGCAGACCGCAGCCTTGATCAAGAGTGTTCTGCCAGAATGATTTACCTGTTATGTGTAGGGGCATGTACGGGATTGGGTTATATCATGTATCATGTAATGTCAAAATCCTTTTCTACGTATGCGGGGCTTTTAGGAATAGATATAGACTATAGTCTTACGAACATCTGCAGCCGTATAAAGGAAATCATTCATGTATGGCTGACGGACTGTTGGGCTGTCGATTTAAATAGTTTTCGCACGTCCGCCCTGTCCGGCATTGAATGTGTAATTTTCCTGCTGTTCTCAATACAACTACTCATTCTTCCGGTGAAGGCTTTGGCACAATCAAAGAATAAGAAGACGAAATACTTTGCTTTTTACATTATTGCATCCTTTGGAGTATCATTTTTACTTATGGCTGTCATGGAGTCTGTGATAGTAACAGCCAGATATTTTTACTTTGTTCAGTATTGTATGCTGTTGTTGCTTCCGATTTTCTTTCATGACAGAAAAGGAAAATTCGGTTTTTATGGTGTGCTTCTGCTTGTAACCACAGCTTGCTTTGCCGTCTTGTCTCAGGCTGCTATAGTGAAAGACATGAAAGAGGCTTTGCAGCTGAAGGCATCGGGCGGCATGATTGAGGCAGATTATAGAGACGATATCAATGAGTGGCTTATGGCAAATGGGTATCAATATGGATATGCGACATACTGGAATGCGAATATTGGCACAGTCAGATCGGATTGTAATGTGGAATATTGTGCAATATCTATTGTGAATGATAACAGCATTTATCCTTGGTTTGGCGGAATGGTTCGGGAATATTATCATTCTGCTGATTATAAGGGAAAAACATTTATTTTATTGACCAAAGAGGAAAACAACCGGATGAAGGGAGGACTTCCCTGCGGCCACGTGGAAACATATAGTAACGATCTGTATATTGTATATGGATATGAAGAGAATCCATATGATTTCAGCGCACAATTATTGCAATATTTCCCGGTTAAAAAAGAAACGGTGATATTGGAAGAGAAGAATTTCTTTACACAGGGAAGCAGAAGGGATAGTAGTATTATTATAAAAGATAGTAACCTCGGGGGATACCTGGTTTATGGTCCTTATATAAGTTTTCCGGAGAATACGGCATATGATGTTGAATACAATTTTGAGGTGTATCATGAAAACAATGAGCCCTCCGGTTATGTGGCAGTGATTGCAAATGATACAGAAGAACTAGCCAGAGCGGAAATCACGGGTGCGGGTGAAGTAAGCATAACGTTGGAGGATGTACCGATACGTTCCAAGGAGGCTCTTATACAGTTTGTCATATACCTTGACGGAGGATGCGATGCCTTGTTTAAGGACATCAGGATAACGCGGGTACGATAAAAGAGATCACGGACAGGTCGGATTAACGGTACACAGTTAACTATGGTGAGTGGTCACCACATCCGGCGAAACTGTCCCGGTGTCGTACCTTCTACCTTTTTGAAAACACGGGAAAAATAATTGGCATCATTCATGCCGCATTCATGGCTGATTTTGTCAATGGACAGGTCGGTAAAACGCAGGAGTCTTTTGGCGTGGGTGATTCGGAGCTGCATTAAGTAGCTGTTTATGGAGATACCGAATTTTTCCCGGAAAATGCGTGTGAGATAAAATTTATTGATAAAGAATTTTCCGGAAAGAAAGTCCAGGGTAATTTTTTCGGTATAATGTGTGTCCAGGTAATTCTTGATGTTTTGCAGACTGTGGTCGCTGTGGGCGGAGTATGAGACGGTATTTATATTTTCGCATTCGCCAATCAGGCCAGTGATCAGCGAGACGAGACTGCTGTAGATTTCCATCTCTGCAGACTGTGCATCTGAGGAGGCATGATAAAAAATATGCTCCCACAGTTGAAGAAAAGCCTCCATGTTGCTTATTTTAAAGGCAGGGGTGCCGCCCGATTCCAGATATTTTTCGTAAATACTTTCCATATTTGAACCAAAAAAATGGATCCATTTCAGTTCCCAAAGGTTTTCGGAGGAGTGATGTGAGTACGTTTTCTGACAGTCAATAAACACACAGTCGCCCTGGGACAGAGGATAGCTGATATCTTGATACTCGAGGGTTCCACTGCCCTTTGTAACGATAAAAAACAAGTAGGATGGCAGATCCTTTCGGGCACTGACATGGGGCTGCTGTGCCTGTGATTCTCCGATCTCCTGTAGATAAATCAAATTTCTTTTTGCAAATCCGGAAGCTGTATAAATAATCCGGTTGGTTTTTACCAGGTTTCCGCTGAATGAAGAGTTTTTCATTATGTATTTCTCCTAAATATTGTAAAAAATGCATCACGAAGTGATGGTAAGCCAGCTTGGGCTGGCATGGATTCTGCGTGGGCAGAATCGGTATACCATGAAAGAAGGAAATCAAGCCGCTGCTAAGCAGATATTTGATGTCCAAATCATTATACCACAAAAGTCAATATAGTGCTAAAAGAATGCAACATTAACACTTATTCTGTATGGTAAAAGTTATTAGAATAATAAAGATGCATTTAGAAAAAATAATTATGTCATTAAGAAAGAGGTAAACGATGAAAAAAGCATTAATTACAGGAATAACAGGTCAGGATGGCTCCTATTTGGCGGAGTTTCTTTTGGAGAAGGGATATGAGGTCCATGGAGTTATCAGAAGGGCTTCTATTTCCAATACGGCGCGGATTGACCATTTGATTGCCGCCAATGCGATCACATTGCATGACGGGGATTTGTCGGATTCGTCCTCTCTGGTCAGTATTATTGGGAAGGTGCAGCCTGATGAAATATATAACCTTGCCGCGCAGTCGCATGTACAGGTATCCTTTGATGTGCCTGAGTATTCGGGGGATGTGGATGCGATCGGCGTACTGCGTATTTTGGAGGCGGTGAGGATACTGGGGCTTACAAAGAAGACCAGGATATATCAGGCTTCCACATCAGAATTGTACGGCAAGGTGGAGGAAGTGCCTCAGAAGGAAACTACGCCGTTTCATCCTTATAGCCCTTATGCGGTGGCGAAGCAGTATGGTTTTTGGATTACGAAGGAGTATCGTGAGGCATATGGGATGTTTGCGGTAAACGGTATTTTATTTAATCATGAATCCGAGCGCAGGGGAGAAAATTTTGTAACAAGAAAGATTACTTTGGCCGCCGGCCGGATTGCGGAAGGACTTCAGGATCATTTGGAACTGGGCAATCTTGATTCTCTTCGCGACTGGGGCTATGCAAAGGATTATGTGGAATGTATGTGGTTGATTCTACAGCATGACACACCGGAGGACTTTGTGATTGCAACGGGAGAACAGCATACAGTCAGGAACTTCACGGAAAAAGCGTTTAAGATGAACGGAATCGATATAAGATGGGAAGGTGCCGGCATTGATGAGAAGGGATACGACATCGCCACAGGGAAGATGCTGGTATGTGTAAACCCTGCGTGGTTCCGGCCTACGGATGTGGATAATCTTTGGGGAGATCCCACAAAGGCAAAGACGGTTCTCGGGTGGAATCCTCAGAAGACTAGCTATGACGAACTGATCCGTATTATGGCAGAGCATGACAGACAACTGGCAAAAAGGGAAGCAACGGTAAAAAAGGCATTAGAGGAAGCATAAATGGAAAAACAGGATAAGATTGTCGTCTTAGGCTTTGATGTAATGATAGACACAGCGATCGTAAATGCATTGTATGGTCAAGGCTTTGAGAATGTGATTGAAGTGGTTCAGGAGCAGGTAAATCTCTCTCGCCAGAAAGAGGTGGAGTCCTTTTTTGAGAGGGAGAAACCGGACTATGTGTTTTTGACGGCACCCATGGCAGGCGGACTTGCGGAAAACCAGGAGCATTTGGCGGATTTTTTCTATCAGAATATGATCGTTGAAATGAACGTTATCCACTCGGCCTGGAAGAATCAGTGTAAGCAGTTACTGTTTATTGGTTCTTCCAGCATTTATCCGAAAATGGTGTTGCAGCAGGAACAGGGTGTGGAAGGGGAAGACCTGGAAAAGACAAAGGAAGCGAATGCTTTGGCGAAATTTTCCGGTCTGAAATATTGCGAGTTTTTGAATAAGCAGTATGGCACTAATTACATTTCCGTCATCCCGACAAATGTCTATGGACCGAAAGATAATTTTCATGTGGAAAAAGGGCGTGTGATTCCGGCTTTTATCAGTAAGCTACATGCGGCAAAGATTAATAAAAGGCCGGAGGTGTCCTGTTGGGGAACCGGTTCGGCTTTGCGGGACTTTTTGTATGTAGACGACTTGGCGGAGGCGTGCGTTTTCCTGATGCGGCACTATCCGCAGGGAGGAACTGTGAATGTTGGCACCGGACGAGAAGTGAGCATTAAAGAATTGGCGGAAATTATAGCGCGGACGATTGATTATGCGGGGGAAATGCGTTGGGATAAGACAAAACCGGAAGGATTGCCCAGAGTAGCATTGGATATTTCCAGGATGAATGATCTGGGATGGAAGGCAAAAGTAGACCTGGAGGAAGGTATTAGGCGAACTTATGCCCATTTTTTGGAGGATATGTCATGAACATAGTTTTACTATCAGGAGGATCGGGAAAGCGCCTTTGGCCTTTGTCCAATGATATCAGAAGCAAGCAGTTTATCAAGCTTTTTAAGGATGATGCCGGGGAGTATGAGTCCATGGTTCAGCGTGTGTATCGCCAGATCTCTACGGTGGACGCGCAGGCAAAGGTAACCATTGCTACCAGCAAGACGCAGGTATCCGCTATTCATAATCAACTGGGAGAAGAAGTGGGGATCAGCGTGGAGCCTTGCAGGCGGGACACTTTTCCTGCCATTGCGCTTGCCACGGCGTATCTCCATGACGTGCAGGGAGTGCCGGAGGAGGAAGCGGTGGTGGTATGCCCTGTGGATCCCTATGTGGAACAGGATTATTTTGAGGCTTTGAAGGATCTGGGGGAGCAGGCCGCCAAGGGGGAGGCAAATCTGGTACTTATGGGGATCGAACCGACGTACCCCAGCGAGAAATATGGGTATATTATTCCCTGCGGAAAGGAAACTGTGAGCGAGGTGGAAACCTTTAAGGAAAAGCCGAATGAGGAGACGGCAAGGGCGTATATCGAGCAGGGCGCGCTTTGGAACGGCGGTGTCTTTGCTTATAAACTGAAATATGTTTTGGATAAGGCCCATGAACTGATCGATTTTATTGATTATGACGATCTATATCAAAAATATGAGACCCTGGAAAAAATCAGCTTCGACTATGCCGTAGTCGAAAAAGAAAGTAAGATCCAGGTCATGCGCTTTGGCGGACAGTGGAAGGATCTGGGAACCTGGAACACGCTTACGGAGGCGATGGTAGAAGATTCCATTGGAAATGTCATTCCTAATGATACCTGCCAGGAAGTTCATATTGTAAATGAACTGGATATGCCGATCCTCTGTATGGGGCTGAATAATGTGATTGTGTCCGCAAGTCCGGAAGGGATTCTGGTAGCGGACAAGGAACAGTCTTCGTACATCAAGCCCTACGTGGACAAGCTGGACAATCAGATTATGTTTGCAGAGAAATCATGGGGAAGCTTCCATGTCCTGGATGTGACCGCGGACAGCATGACGATCAAGGTGACGTTGAATCCGGGGCATCAAATGAATTATCACAGCCACAAATACCGTGACGAGATCTGGAACATTATCTCCGGAAAGGGAACGGTGATCATAGACGGCATGAAGCAGGACGTTGAGACTGGGGATGTAGTCACAATGCAGGCGGGCTGCCGGCATACGATTATTGCCGAGACGGAATTGAAAGTGATAGAGGTTCAGCTGGGCAGGGAGATCAGCATCCATGACAAGCAAAAATATCAATTGGAAGAATAGGGAAAATCTTCCTTTTCGCCTGCGGCCGGCAGGAAAGGACTATCTGTGGGGAGGCCGCAGATTGAAGGAGGATTTCTCCAAGGAGATAGAATTGTCCCCTTTGGCGGAGACATGGGAATGCTCCACCCATCCGGATGGCCCCAGTATAGTTGCTTCCGGCATATATGAGGGAATGTCTCTGAGGGAGGTTCTGGCGGAGCATCCTGAATATATGGGGAAAAGCCATGTGGACAAAGATGGTCTTCCTATTTTGATCAAATTTATTGACGCGAAGGCGGATCTGTCCGTTCAGGTTCATCCCGATGATGCGTATGCCCGGAAACACGAGGGGGGAGCCCTCGGAAAGTCAGAGATGTGGTACGTGCTGGATGCCCAGAGAGATACGGATATCATTTATGGCTTCCGGCATGAAATGGACAGGCAGACGCTGCGGGAGAGCCTGGAAAACGGGACGGTTGGCAGGTATCTACAGAAAGTGCCCATTCAAAAGGATGATGTGTTCTACATTCCGGCGGGGCAGGTTCATGCCATTGGTGCGGGAGCGTTGATGGCAGAGATCCAGGAGAGCTCCAATCTGACCTACCGTATGTTTGATTATAATCGTTTGGACAAAAATGGGAAACCCCGTCCGCTGCATATTGAGAAGGCGGTGGAGGTGGTGGATCTGGGCGGCGCGGCGGAGCCCAGGCAGCCCCTCAGGGTCTTGAAATTTAAAAGGGGATATGCCACCGAACTTTTGTGCCGGTGCAAATATTTCCAGACGGAGAGAATGCTGCTGAACACGGAGAGATGGCGTGAAGGAGCAGCCTTTGGAACGGGAGAAGCTTCTTTTAAGGTGCTTTTGTGTACAGAAGGCGTAGGCACCCTGGCTGGAGAGGAAAACAGTCTGCCGTTTATCAAGGGAGACTGCATCTTTGTCCCTGCGGATTCGGCTCCGCTGCGGCTGCACGGGAAAGGAAAGCTGCTGGTGGTGGGATGTTAAGGTTACCCGCACGGCGTTAACCTCGCAAGGTTAACCATACACGGTTAGATCGGCTTGGCTAACGGTATGCGGGTAATGTTACACGGTTAACCTTGCACCGTTAATCAAAAGGAAAGCCTGGAATGTAATGTTTTTGTTACGAGTGACAGTGTGAGTGATATTATTTCACAGGATTTTGCTTGATCAAGAAATCCGTGTAAGGCTAACCGTATACGGGTAATGTAAGCACACGGCATTGACGGGAGCTAACCGTATACGGGTAATACAAGCACGCGACATTGACGAAAGTTAACCGCATACGGGTAATTTGGCCATGCGACAATGGCGGGATGCTAACCGTATGCGGGTAACATGACTGTACAACAACACTACTTAGATATCAGCTGTGCACGAGTATACCCGCACACAGTTACTTCACGACACGCTGTTCCGCGAAATACCCGCACACGGTTTATATTAATTCTCGCGTCTCCGTCATCACCCTACAGTTCTTCCTGCTGGAACTTGCGCGGTTAACCGCGCACTGCATCAGGTCTGCCAATACCATTTCATGCCGTTTCCGGTTTCCACATCCTCCAGGTAGTACTTTTCTATCACTTCTGCCGCTGTTTCCTCAAAAGAAATTTCGAATTCCTTGCAGGGAATAACTGATCATTCAGAGTTGTTTCCCTGCTTTTTGTTTACGTATCGAAAGGCATTTCTGTTCGATGGAAAGAAACAGCGTGACTGGATGAAGCAGGAAGCAGGAAGCGGGAGCATTCCACAGCCTTTATTTTCAGAAAAATCACCAATAATCATGAAAATGTATTGACAAATGCAGAAGAAAAATATATTATACAATTATAATTAGAGAGAAAAATTACTATTACGCAGGACGGCTTAGGAGAACAAAAAGCATATGTGGCCATTGGGTGTCCTTCTATGAAAGTTTATTTTGCCCATTATTAATAATACCAGTAAAAGGAGGAATATAAGATGTCAATTACAATAGCTACAATAGTTGCTGCAGCAGCACCGGTTGTGTTGGAGACAATAAGCAATTTTGCAAGGGAAAACAGGGGAACTTTCAATGCACTTTTAAAACAATCCAAACCTGCTATTCAGGATATGAGTAAAAAGCTGGATGGTGAAATAAATAAATTTGAAAATAACGGATGGCAAAAGGATAAAAAAGGATAAATGATCGGATGGCAACAAAATTAGTACGTACATATACATTGAATCCCGGGCAAAATATTCACGGTATGGGGCAGGCGATAAAGAAATTTTTCAGTGGTTACAAAGGAACAAAAGTAACATTGTGTTACGGTGAGGATGGAAGCTGTATCATTTCCTGTGCCACAGATAATATTATGAGAGCACCGGATATAGAGCAGAAGTTCAATAGCATAGTACGGAAGGCTTCAGGATGTGATGTGCAGATTACTGTCACCATAATTCAAAAGGGAAATCAGGCGGAGGTACATTACAGACAGGATATATGTGAATCATTGCAGGCAGCAAAAGCAGTTTTTTTAAGCTTTGCACTGGTTGGGGTTAGTGAATTGTATGGAATGCGTGCACGCCGTGAAATTCCAATAGAATTAAATGCTGCAATTGAAAGTTATTTAAACGGTTAATGTGTTCCGGCTGATCCGTATGCGATTGCATTGGGGCGTTTTACGAAGAGGAAAATGACCATGGACGGTCCGAAAAACGTATTGGATATCAAAAATGTGTAAACGTCAAAAATAGGGCATATCAGATTATTGCATCCGATATGCCCTATAAGTGACGCTACGAGGTTAATATTACTACGAAAAATGAATCCCCGTTTTCTGTTTGTCTATGCTTTTATACACAGTAAAGTGTAGAAATTGATTATGGAAGAAAGCTATTAACCTACAGAAGTGAAAACTTACGGAGGCATTAAAGTATGGTTTATGATGTTATTATCATAGGAGCCGGACCAGCCGGTCTGGCTGCCGGGCTGCTGCTTGCAAAAGAAAAAGTACAATACATAATTCTTGAAAGAGGAAAGGATTTGCTTAGGCGCAATGTACTGGAGCCTGAAGATGTGGCTTCCGGCATTGGAGGAAGCGGATTATTTTCTGGTGGAAAGCTTTCTTTTCCCCCATCTGCTTCGGAATTGTGGGGAAAACTGGATGGAAGAAAATTAAAAACCGCATATTTGTTTCTGAAGCAAACTTTGGATGGCCTGGGGATAAAAATACCGGACTGGGAAGAACAGTGGAGAAAAATAGAATCTGTTGAAGGGGAAAAAAAGTGTTGCCCTATTGTGCTAAATGATTTTTTGAGAAACCGCATTTTAAATAATTTTATTATGAAAATGTTGTGATGACGGTCGGTTTATGATGACGGATGAAACCCTTACAGGTTCTCTAAAACTTCTCTGCGGTCTCCTGCACAAGCACTATGGCCGGAAAGTCATTCTGTTGATCGACGAGTACGACGTGCCGCTTGACAAAGCCCAGCATTATGGATACTACGACGAGATGGGCACCCTGATCCGCAACCTGTTCGCCCAGGCACTCAAGACCAATGACCACCTCCAGTTCGCGGTGCTGACGGGATGCCTAAGGGCTGCCAAAGGGAGCGGGTCGGTGCGACTACCTACCGCCTGGCCATCCCGAACCTGGAGATTCGTCAGATCTTCGTCGAGCAGATACAGGAATGGTTCCAGGAGGATGCGCGCCGGGACACGCCCACACTGGATACATTCTGCGCCGCGTTCCCCGAGGGGGACGCACAGACGGTGGAGCGGCAATTTGGCGCCTATCTGCGCAGGATGATCAGCATCCGAGATACAGGTGTGCGCAAGGAACGGAAGGAGAACTTCTACCACGGCATTCTATTGGGACTGCTGCGACACCGGGATGACTGGATCTTGTACTCCAATGCAGAATCCGGGGATGGCTACAGCGACATCCTGGTGGAGGATCCGGAAGTCGGCATTGGCATAGTGATCGAACTCAAATACCGAGAGGATGGAAAACTGGAAGAGGGCTGTCGGGAGGCGCTTGAACAGATCGAAGACCTGGACTATGCGGCCAGGCTTGAGGATGACGGGATCGAGACAGTGGTCAGGTATGGGATTGCGTGTAACCGAAAGAAGTGCAGGGTGATAAAAGGGTTATGATAAGCTTCTGTTTTCCTATCTTGTTCTCTTATAGGAAGTTTCTCCTGCCGGAGGACTCTTAAATTAAAATAGCCCGCCAGAGGCGGGCATAAAAACAAGACAAATGCTTTTGTTCCTCTATGAATTTTGGATCCATTGCGTGCCTCCTGTCTTTTGATAGCTTCAGTCATGAGTTCATACTACAGGCGAGAAAGGTTTTCCGGAGTATAATAATGATGAGCGGAAGCTGGCGGAATTGAAGGCGGAGTATCAGGAAATTTTAGAAAGGCTTGATGAACTGGAGCAGCAGGAAGTGATTGGGGCATTTGATAAACGTACAATCATAGAACTTTCCGGGGATGTGATTAAAGAGATCGCACAGAAATACGAGAATGTGCAGAAAGGCGTAGGTGATATCATGGGCGGAGCATTGATTGAAACAGAAGCAAGAACCATTTTGAATCAGGGAATAAAACAGGGAATAAAACAGGGAATAAGGCAGGGAATAAGGCAGGGAATAGAGCAGGGAATAAAGCAGGGAATAAGGCAGGGAATAAAGCAGGGAAAGACACAGGGCATCAGTGAAACAAAAAAGCAGACAGCACTTAGGATGCTGAAAATGGGAAAGCTGACAGTCGAGGAAATTGCGGAGTGTTCTGAACTCAGCGTGGCAGAGGTAGAACAGCTTGCAGGACTTCAAACGGTGTAAAACGATAACGTGGAAAATTTAATATCGCTGCCATTAAGCAGGGAATAACTGATGATTTAGTGTTGTTTCCCTGCTTTTTTTGTTGATTTATCGAAGGGCATTTCTGTTTGATGGGAAGAAATGGTGCCGGTGGAGAAAAATGTTCTGGGATTATTTTGTTGTATAAGATCATGATATGGCTTATAATGAAAAAGAATCACAGAAGACAGCCATGACGGTTTTAAAATGTTTACAGGATTTGTCGTGGCAGGCTGTATGCAATGGCTTTTTGGTATGATGAATGATTGAAGATTGAAAAGACAGACACAGGATATAATGGGAGAGGTGATTGGATGGCGACATACATTGCGGATCGTTACAGAATGAAGAAAAAGGACATTGGTGGAGGAAATATGGCATCCATACATTTATGTGAGGATACAGACGTTGATGATGACGAGAAGGAAAGCACTGTTATTGTAAAAATGTTTGATAAGCCCAAGGTCGGAGATGAGGATCTTCAGAAACAGCTGTTTAACAGGGAAGTCGAATCTCTGGACAAGCTGAACCACAAGAATGTCGTCAAGATCCTGGACCGGGGGTATGACGAAGAATTTAAGGCTTTTTTTATTGTACTTGAGTACATACACGGCCAAACATTTAAGGATCTGTTTAAAGATATCTGCAGATATGAATATGATCAGAAAATAGAGTTAATGGAACAGGTGGTGGAGGGGATCGAATACCTGCATAAAAAGAATATCATTCATCGGGACCTGAAACCATCCAACCTTATGCTTGATGCTGATAATAATGTTAAAATTATCGATTTTGGGATCAGCAAGCTGCAGGATACTTTCTATAGTGATTATACACTGTCAGGCTTTGCTACCAAAAGATACAGTTCGCCGGAACAGATGGCAGGAAGAACAATAACAAAACAGAGTGATATTTTCTCCCTTGGTTTGATTTTTTATGAAATATTTACCTGTGACACTATTTCAACCAGGGAGACAATGGATGTTGGCAGCCTGCCGCCAGGGATGCAGAATATACTGGTCAGGATGACGAAAGAGGAGCCTGGTTCTCGATATGCGACAATCTCGGAGGTTAAATGTGACCTGAAAAAAGAACATAGCAAGCTTGTTCAGGAGAAATATCTCAGTGTCAAATTTGCCGGTAGTGTAACGAAAAGATTATTTAACGCAGGTTACATCAATAGGGAAGATAATGTTCATGCATTAGAGATACTGAATGATGAATATTCAGGAAAGTGCTATATGCTGACCCAGAAGGACAGGGAGACAGGTAAATTTGAAGGTGCCTTTGAACTGTATGGGCGAAGATTTGTATCGATCCTGAAAATTGACCAGAGGGAGCCCTCCCGTTTTACCGTGATCGGGGTAGGCTTTCTGTCTCCGGACCGGCTGCTGGCTCAGAAAGAAAGAGGATATGAAATCCCATATGGTATAAAGGTACTTACCGGTGTACGGGTCAAGACAAAATCGGAAATAGATGCAAATACGATTATAGATGATGTGTTGAATTATGAGGTAGAATTTAACAGCCAGCGAAGCGATGAGAAGCAGGTGAAAGACATTGCGGGAAAATGGGAAAATATTCTTACATTGCAAAGAAAACAGCTGGATCAGAAAAAGGCAACCTTAAACTATCATGGCTGCAGAATAAATGAAGAAGATGCATCTCTGGCGATTGAAATCAATACGGACAATTCCTATGAACTGAATTTTTCCCCGGATGATATGCTTCAGATGACGACAAGGAAGAATGTGCATCGTTATATTGATGTAGGACATATGAGAGAGTGCTGCGATGGCCATATGATCATTGATCTGGCGCCTCATGCAGACATTGCCAATATAGCGGCTTCCGGCGAAATATCCATCAGCAACAAGATGGCAGAAATAGCCTTGCAAAGGCAGAGCAAGGCCCTGAAGAGCATTCAATATAAGGAGAATGCGAATCCGGAAATCAGTGAGATTATTTTCAGGCCGGAAATTGCCAGGTCAAAAAGTAATCTAATGCTTACAGAAGAAGATTGTATGTCCGGGGAAATTGACAAGTCGAAGCTTGTCAGCCTTGAAAAGGCATTATCGGCTGAAAATATGTTTCTGCTGCAGGGACCGCCTGGAACAGGAAAAACTACCTTTATCTCCGAACTGGTGTATCAGATACTTTATGGGAACGGTAAGTATAAGGGAAATCCTGACGCAAAGATATTGATCTCATCCCAGTCCCATGTTGCGGTGGATCATTCCCTTGCAAAAATCAAGAAGCTCATACCCGATATCAGGATGATCCGCGTGGGGATATTGGACAAAATGGCGGAATCCTCAAGGGATTATACCCTGGATATCTTCTGTAAGGATTGGGCAAGGAAAGTCATTGAAAACTGCAGGAAGGCCCTGACCGAATATAAGGCGGAGATCGGTATCGATGATTCCATTCAGGAGAAGAATGGAATTATCGATGAAATAGAAAGTATAACTGCTGAGATCGCAGGCCTGATTGATGAATTGGCTGACGTGGAAACAGAATTGGAAAAGGTCAATGTATTAGACGCTAAGTGGCAATATGTCAATGACAGGATTGCTGCCATGAAACAAATGGTTGCGATACGGACGGCGGGGGTGACGGAAGACCAATTAGTGCAAATCATAGATGCATTTACGGAAAATCTGACCGGTTTAAATGACAGACTTGCAGCGGTGGTTGAGGAATCCATAGAGCTTTCAGATCAGAAAGAGGCGCTGGAAATCAGGTATGCCGCCATCAATAATGAAATTGAGGAAAAAGGAGCGGCGGTCAATGAGTGGAAGGAATTATTGGGTGTCGATTCACCGGAAGCCTATGAACAGATAAAAGCCGAGACGCGGGCTTCCTTGAAAGAGAATCAGAAAAAGTATGCCCAATACTCTAAAGTGGAGAGCTTATGCAAGGAGTGGCAGCAGCGCGTTGCACGGGGAAATGAACTGCTTCAGGAGAGTCTTGCCGATGCAACCCTGGTAGGAGCAACGTGTCTGGGGATAGCAGGCTTAAGTGAAGGGATTGAATTTCAGTTTGACTGGGTTATCGTGGATGAAGCAGGAAAAGCTACTCCGCCGGAAATCCTGGTGCCGATTTGCCTTGGTAAAAAAGTGGTTCTGGTAGGGGATCACAAACAGCTTCCACCGGTGGTGGATGAAGCCTTGCTTAAGCTGCAGGATAAGGAAAGAATGAACATAACGAAGGAGGACCTGGAGGTTAGTCTTTTTGAATATCTTGAGCGGAGCTTAAGCGACGAGTGTAAGAATATCCTCGACGAACAGTACAGGATGAATCCGGTGATCGGTGATCTGATCAGTAACCTGTTCTATGAGAATAAGCTTGTTTCCAGGACGTCCAGGGAAGAAAAGACCATCCCGCTTGAGATTTATGAAGGCAAGCCCCTTGTCTGGCTCACAACAGCGGAAAATCCGGACAGAAAAGAGGAAAAAATATCCGATTCTTATAGCAATACCTGTGAAGCAAAACTTATTTTTGAACAGCTGCTGGAGGTCGATGAAGAACTCGGAAAACTCAAATTGGAAAAGGAAACAGCGATCATAGCCGGATATAGGGGACAGAAGGATAAACTGAACAGACTGTATGAGAGTAATTATAAGGCGAGATTTCATCATATGACTGTGGAAATCAATACAGTGGACGCGTTTCAGGGGCGGGAAACGGATATTGTATTTTACAGTGTTGTCCGCAGCAATGATGAGGGAAAACTTGGTTTCCTGAAAGATGTGAGAAGATTAAACGTTGCTTTTTCGAGGGCAAGGGAGCTTCTTGTTGTCGTAGGCGACCACCATTGTGCACAGAGGCAGCTGGAAATAAATGGGCAGGGAAATCCGTTTGTAGATATTATCAGATATATCCGCAATCATCCCGAAGACTGTATGTTTAAGGAGGTATAGGGCAATGACGATTGAAGAATTGGCAAAGATGAAAGCCAACTCCATACCGAACTCAAACCTGGTAAAATATTATGAAGCGGGGATTCCGCAATGGCATATGGAATCAATCCTGACAATGCTCAAGCCTAAAAAAATATCTGTGCTGCAGGAATTCATTCTTAAATTCATTTCGGCCGGCATTGATGATATCTCTGCAATCTGTAAGCTTTTGGGGGTTCATTTATCATCCGTGAACAAGGCGGTTGCCATACTGCAAAAGAATGGGCTTATTTCCGTAGATATCTTTTTTTCTAAATTGAAGCTTACAGGAAAAGGAGAAGAGGTATTAAAAGAAGCCGTGACAATCGTTCCGGAGGATCTTGAGTATGCCCTTTATGTAGATGGTTTGCTGGGAAATATTTATCTTGACAAGAGAAAACTATATACGCGGAAGGAACTCCAAGGTTTTGATATCAGACCCGTCAATGCAGACGTGGACGAGCCCACATTGGAAGACCTGGTGTTTGAGGATGTCAGACGGGCTGTTAACGTATTCAAAAAGAATCATGCCTATGAAAGGGATAAGCTTGAGGGTGACCTGATGGAAGTATCGAGGGTTGCAAAGGCATATGTGGAGTATAAGAAGGTTTATGTGCTGGTTTTTATGAATCAAAAATCCGGGGAGCTGGAATTTCAGGTTTATGACGGAGCGGTGAGAAATGATGAATATGGTATCGCTTTACAGAAACAGTATAACGAGAAGACCAGGGTGCTTGAATTTGACAAAAGAGGAGAAGTGGATGAACAGGATGAAAGCTCACTGATACATATGCTGCCCAAAGAAATCATAGACAGTGCAAAGGCTTTTTCCTATAAAGATTCGTTGATTGAGAAAGAGATTTCAAGTCTGTCAACACGGCTTAAGGAACTGGAAGGCGACAGCCAGGATGAAGATGACGAGTGGAAGGAATCAGCTACCGAAAGAATTCATTCCCTGGAAAGAAAAATAGCAGAAATGGAGAATGAACGGAAGGGAGCCGACAAGGTCCTGTCTACGTATGACCATCGGCCACTGCTGATTGACGCGCTGGAGAATGCCCAAAATTCTGTAATCATTGTTTCTCCCTGGATCAAAGCGGGTGGACTGAACAATCAAATACTCGGCCGCATTGAGAAAGCGCTGCAAAGGAAAACGCAGATTATTATCGGATATGGAATAGGCGAAAAGGAGGATAGTGACAAATGGATTCTAAATAAATTGGCAGAGGTTCAGAAAAAGAAGTATGGACAGTACCTGAAAGTTGTGCGCTTAAACAATACTCATGAGAAAGTCCTTATGAAAGACAATGAGTTTATGGTTATCACAAGCTTTAACTGGCTCTCCTTCAAGGGAGATCCTGAGAAGGGATTTCGGCAGGAAACAGGATACTATACGGAATCGAAGGATACAATTGCGCAGATGAAGCAGAGCCTTTCACAAAGGCTTGGAATAGAACTGTAAAGGGGTGTTGGGGATGGTATATCTGTTACTGGAAAATGATAAAATTCCTTTGGGCAATTTTACATTCCTTTTTGATGTGACTCAAAATGTGGATCTGTTTTATAAATTTTATAATGCAGAGAAAAATATAAAGGTTGATTATATTGATTTTGCCCATAAAATGAGATTGGCTTTTGAGGCATTTGCACTGGAGGAGGAAGCAAAAAAGAGGAAGCTTGAAGATGAATATAAGGAGTTGCCGCTGGAAGGGATCAAGGAGAATATTTTGACGGAATTAAAGGAGCCGGCTTCCCTGTTAAATTATAAGACCATAGTGATCGGACTATGTGATGGCAGGGAGATGGAATTCAGCGATGTGCTTTTAAGATATTCTTTTGTAAAAAAAATATCTTCCGAAGAAGATGTCAGGAGAAAGCTGAAGGCATATATCAGGTTTTTATATGCTTTTGGAAGCGAAAACTCCCATGAGAATGTGTCCGTTGAAGAAAATTATCTGGCAAATAAAGAAAACTGTCTCAGGGTAATCGGTTCATTCCATGATTTCCTGTGTGCCTATTATCGTGTTGATAAGAAGTATGACTGTACATTAACTCCCATAAGGGATTATATCCCGGTACCTAAGGCTGTGGTTGAAAAGATGGGATTGTCGTTGGATTCCGGCAGATATTTGTTTGTTAAGGAATGTCGGGGAAAAATTGCCTATTATATTTTTTCAAGTGACAGGGAGGACATCGGCATAGGCCAGAGGAGGGATATGGACACATTGAGCAAACTCTGGGATGACAATTTACAGGATCCGGCTAATGTGATCAGGAAAACCGATAGTATTAGCAGCAGTAATGGGGACTATAAGTTCCAAATATATTCTCTGCCGGGAAAACCACTGCGACTGTCTTTGGATTTTTTACAAAAGCTGTCCATAGAAGAAAAGCTGGATATCATAGCAGGGCTGTGCAAGGGACTTGAATCTGTCCACAGGTACGAAACACCGCTATATCACAGGAATGTTAACCCGGATGCGTTTTACATATTTAATATTCGGGGAAAGTATAAGCCGCTGTTGGCAAAATTTGATTGCATCAAGGATACTGGAAATGCAGATTTCACTGTGCAGCAGAATGTGGAAAGGAAAATGCGGAATCCGAAAACAAATCATTTTTTTGCACCGGAAGTATTAACAAATCATATGGGACAAGGAGTTGACTGGAAAAAGGCAGATATATTTGCGCTGGGAAAGACTTGTCTCTATATTTTGTCCGGGGGAGAGTTTGGCGATGAAGATATGATAAGGGTCATAGATGGCTGTGGTATAAGTGATAATATAAAAATTGTGCTTATGGAAATGCTGTCTTCCAATCCGGCTGACAGACCTGAACTGGTAGATCTGATGGACGCATTGGCTGGTCAGGGTACGTGAAGCGAGCCATTCTCATGCCAGTGTCAGGTTGTATGCAAGATCTATTTTAAAGCAGGGAATACCTGATGATTCAGCGTTGTTTCCCTGTTTTTGGTTGACTGGCCGAATGGCATTTCTGTTCGATGGGAAGGAACGGTGTTGTTGGAGAAAGCAGGGCGCGGTGCCGCTGTAGCTGCATGGGAAGGGTAAGCTGTTGGTGGTGGTGCGGTTAATTATCGCGCAAGGATCATGGGAAGATATTGACAAATGCAGATAAAAATATAACAACCCTGGAAAACAAGGCCCAGAACCTTGACGGCAGAAAACTGCCCTGATATAATAGCATTGTATTGCATGGAAAGAAGGCGAAATAACTATAAATAATGATAGCGTTCATCAAACCAATCTGCTCCGGGATGATATTCAGATGATACGAAGACTTGCCATGAAAGACTTTATTCAATTGCCAGATGATATCTATTCTGATATTGTACCTGCACCCGGTGAAATCGGAACTCCATTTGAAGATGCTGCATACGCTCCAGGACCGCAGGAAAGAATGGATTCTTGCGCAATAAGAGCCCAGCAGCACGTCCTTTCCATGTTTGGCATTGATGTTTCTGAAACTGATCTTGTGAACGACGCCGTTAATCATGGTGAATATTCAGTAAATGATATATATGGCACTTCTATTTCAGATGTAGGAAACCTTTTGGAACGGAATGGTGTTGATGTTCATCGATATGAGGGGGCGACTTTGGCTCACCTGATTTCGGAACTTGGACAGGGGCACAAAATTATTGTTGGTATTGATGCTAATGAAATAGTTGCGTCTGGCATGAAAGAAACAATCATTGAACATGTAAAGGACGCAATTCGAGAAGTTCCTAATCATGCAGTTGTTGTTTCCAATGTCGATCCTGATACACTTGATGTTGATATTGTCGATCCTGCAGATGGAAAGCTGCATAGAATTCCTGCAAGTACTTTTGTGGACGCATGGCATGATAGTAACTGCTTTATGGTATCTACGAATCATGCGCCAAAAGGATTTAGTGCAGAGACAACAGATTTCGCTGATAGCACAGCGCCTGACAGCCCAATACAGAGAATCGATCTTGACGGAGATGGATTGACGGATATTATCGGCTTTGACTATAACGGTGATGGGAAAATAGATGAATATTTCATTGATTTTAATCATGACGGAATTCCTGATGCCGGTAAAGGAGGATTTATATCCTTATCAGAACTCGAAGGTGAATAGCTTGTGGAAGAAAAAGATTGACCATGGGAAACAGTAGTCAGGTTACTCGGAAATTTTAACTGTTAAGCAGTATAAATTCTACGAAGGAGGAAACTATATGCCGGGATCTGGTGGAGTATTCGGAACATCATACTTGGCGACAGCTATTATCAATGCTGCAACAAGTACTGTTAATAGTGCGTTGGCAAGGAAACAACAAAATGAGCTTGCTGCTAAAAATCAGAAATTTACGGAAAGAATGGAGCAAAACCGCCAGGATTTTCAGTTAAGGCTCAGCGAGGAAAATGCTCAGCTTCAGAGGGAAATGAGCAAGGCCAATCATGCCATGCGTTTGCTTGAGCAGAAGAATAACTTTGAATTAATGTGCCAATCATCAGAATGGAATCATTTTGAGGCTGAGTGGCCATTGTGGGTGCGGCCAATGGTTCTCAGAAGTGAACAGATTCTTGATGATGGCACGGTGGCTTTAAGAGTACTATTCTCCAAGAGTAATAATCAAGTCTTTACAAATTATGTCTTTCCGGAAATAGAGCAGGGACTCGTTGAATTTGTAGATAGATATCACAATATTTTTGGATCCCAGAACATTGTTTTTTATCATAATGCTTTTAAGGAGAACTATTATGGAGGTGCTTTCAATGCTAATGTTCACTATGCATTGAAGGAACTCCCTGTTTTGATTATTGACAACAATGTGTTAAATAATGAGATATGCGTATCTGCCACTATTTGGGGATTTGGAAATGCGCAGGAACAGCATTCCACTCTGTTCAAGCTCCCCTACAGGTTGGAATTGATTGACGGTAAGGTTGATAAAAAATATCTTAAGGATCTCACGAACCAGATTCTTGCCTATTTGAAGTTTGTAATTGGTTATGCGTATGATGCCTATAACTTAATCCTGTATAATCAGGAGCCGCTTCTTCCCAAAGTAGCTGCCTTTGAGTTGGCACAGGGTATTGGAAGCGCATCGCTAAGATATAATGGAATTAAAAATGTTATCGGTGCTCAATATGGAGAGATCTATTCAGCTGTATTAGCAGCTCCTGCAAATGGCAATCTAAGTTTTGCGGAAAAACCTGAAAGCTATAAGAAAACTGTTTTGCATGAGCTGAGGCTTGGTTATGCTCTTTCTACAAAGGATTATAGCAGCATAAACGACTACAAAAAATATTTAGACGAATCTTTGCGCGCTTGGGCTGAACTGAGAAGTACATCTTCAGCGGAATCTTTCTTGGGGGCTCTTCTTTCCGGAACGCTGTCTCTTACACAATACTGCTCGGAAGATGATGAACACTATTTCATCAGATTGGATGATGCTTACCAGTTGAGGGCAATTAAGTGTAATTTTGGAGAACTTTGTCACAGGATCCGGATCAAACTGAATGATATGAAGCACAATTCAGTGGCATTCTCCAAGGTTTTCCTGCCACAGCGTCCACACATGCGAGAAGAAGATTCTGATAATAGTCAAGTTCAGTTTATAGATCTATGAGGTGATGCCAATGAAAATATTGATGATAGGGAATAAAGAATCTGGTAAAACTACATATATGGCGAGTGCCTTTGGCGTGTTGAATGATGGTATCTCCGGATTCTATATACACACAGATACTACGACGAGAGAGTGGTTCCAACGTCTATACAAGCAGATTGGAAGAGGTTATTATCCTGACTATACAGATAAAAGAGGAAGTTACCATTTTCAGCTTTTCCATAATCAACGCAGCGTATTGGATTTTGACTGGATTGATTATAATGGCGGAGTTATCACAGATACAAGTATTGAAAAGTTAAAAAATGATATTGATACTGCAGATGGAATGATGATATTTCTTGATGCAGAAGCACTGCTGAACAATGATATCGTGACTCATCGATTTCGTAGGATTATCGCATTAATTTCGGAAAAACTTGAGTCGGGTGACAGCCCATTATTTTCGGTAATCATCGTGCTGACAAAATATGACAAACTGCCTGCTGACACTGATATTGAGAGCGTCACGAAAAGCATTAAACCGTTTATAGATGATGCGGATGAGAATGAGAAATTATACATCCGGGTGGTTCCGGTATCGTGTACGGAAAAGGGCTTTTACAATGTGGATTTACCTTTACTGGATATTTTAGATAGCGGCCTGAGACTTTCAATTCTCACGGCGGCGTTTGAGGCAAAGTACTATACAGAGCAGTTTGCAGACCGCGCTAATAAGACCGGGGTGATAGACTGGGGAGTAAGTCGGCTGATGGGTCTGAAAACGAATGGTGAATTGGCAAAGGAATATAGAAATAAAGCACTTGAAAGAATAGCTTTATTTGAAACCATCAAGATGCCAATGGAGATGTTATCCGATTATGTAGCAAACTATGTAGTAACATATCCTAAAGGTGGTGGTATAAGCAAAAAAATAACCAGAAGGCAAAGTACAGTAGATTTCATTGATCTATAACAGGAGGATAAAAAATGTTTGAAAACAAAGTTACCGTAATTGGATACACAGCATCCGGAAAAACGACATATTTAGCAGGCATGTATACCTGTATGACCTTAGGCATTAAGCATTTTTCTTTATATGCCACAAATCCTAATAATGATTTGTATCTAGAGCAGCTTTGGAGCAGGATCTGTGAGGGAGTGAAACCGGATCCGAGTGATAATGTGGAAAAATATTCATTTCACATTGCCCATAATCGCAAGCCCGTAACGGATTTTGAGTGGATGGATTACCCCGGTGGGGTATTGTCCCAACCAAATTCACAGGAATTTCAGGCACTTGTCGCAAATGTGAAAGAATCAGATTGTCTTCTGCTTATCTTAGACGGTGATAAGCTGTTTAACATTGAGGCTTCTGATGTTGAGGATTATAAGGACAACGTGCTTAGAAATATAAGTATGGATGAGGGAATTCGCAGAGAGGTGAAGCTGTTTTCTTATTTATCCGCGAATTATATCGACCTTCCGCCTGTAGGTATTGTTGTCACTAAGTGTGATCTGATACCAAAACAATATCAAACAGCAATTCAAGAAATTATCGGCACTCAGTTTGAAGATATTATTGAAGAAAAGGGTCGGGTTGTTTTACCCATGTCAGTAACACTGGGTGGAAAGATTGAACCGGGATTTTCGCCAAGACCTTATAATATTGAGCAGCCTATTGCCTTTGCAGTGCTGGCAATCCTGTTAAAATATTTAAATGACGCAAACGCCAAGAAAGATGCCAATAACAGTTATATTGAGAATAATTCGGGAATTATTAAGGGCTTTTTTAATTCGGGAAAGGTTGACAGGGCTCGTCAGAATTCTCAGGAGCTTATGCAGGAAATCGATAAATGGTCAGATAATGCCTTTAAATTAATTGATTTATTCTCCGAAAAGAAACAGATTTATGTTGATGGAAGGTCAAGGAATTTGAAGGAGTATTACCAAGAGCTGTTTCGGGCTATTTCTAATTGAAAATGAGGTGACAAGAATGCTGTTAAAAGCGATGCCCGTGCTTCATGCGCGTACATACAATATTGATTTCAGAACGGGAAAACTGTTAATTGAACCGGAATCTTTTTCTCGTTCTGATGCAGATGCTATTTATAGGATTGCAACGGAGAGTACTCGTCGCCGTGAGCTGGCACCTCCTTGTGGCAGATATGTTATATACGGGTCAGGATCTTACTCTGTTGTAGGGCGGACAGTTAGGTTTTCTGACTTATATGCCCGCTGTGGAAAAGAACCCAAATATATCAAGGTTGATAAAGATGATGGCAGGCTGGCTTATGGCTTCGTTGGGCTGATGATTAAAGCAGGAAGTCAAAATAAGCCCATAGATCTCTCTGATGAACTTATTTTAGACATATATGAGCGTTGTATCGAAAAAAGGTGGGAAGAAACTGAAAATGACGAACAGGCTTACGATACAATGAAAATTGGTCTTATGGATTTTGAGGTACAGCCAAAGTTGGCAGGTGCTAATTACAGACCCATACCTGGGCAGCCTTCTCGCCCGATTATTCTTGAAGACAATGATGATTTGCGTGAACAGATTGTATACGCCGCGATGTCGCAGGCATTTGAGGGTAAAACTATCTCTCTTTGTACCTCCATTTCTGTAGTTAACAAGGACATTTTTAGTATTGTAACGTGCAAGGATGCAGCATCAAAAATTCAGGAAATTACTGAGGCAGTTAATCGGGTTTCCGCTGATGACCTGAGAAAATCAGAACATGGCCCGGTTTTCCCAGCACTATGTCATTTTATGAAACTTGGCAGTAAAACTATGACAGGTAGGGGGAAAACGGAAAAGCCGTTGGGAATGGAAAAGCAGAATAGGGTAAGATCCTTGGATGATTTATTGAGAGAAACCGAAGTCCCTGATAATAATGATGGAAGCATTCAAAAAAGAAACAGGAAAAGATAAAGGATTGATCCTCGATAAAGGGATTATTGGGGAAACCCTGATTTGGGGAAGCAAGGTGGAACTGCAGCAGGATAAGGAATTGCCTGCCTGGGCAAAATAAATATCCACCTGTGCGGTTGGATAAATTTTTGTTTGATCGATGACTTTACATAAATTTTACACAATATTGATGATAGACTTTACTTTTGATTGTCAAAATAAGGGTGTGTAGAATTATGAGGAGGATTTGGTCAAATGGATATTTTTAATGTGCTTACGATGATCGGCGGACTGAGCCTGTTCCTGTTTGGCATGAATATCATGGGACAGGCGCTGGAGAGAAGGGCAGGCGGGCACCTGCGTGTCCTTCTTGAAAAGATGACAAACAGCAGGCTTGCCGGCTTGCTGACAGGTATGGGCGTCACTGCGATCATCCAGAGTTCTTCCGCAACTACTGTCATGGTGGTGGGTTTTGTCAACTCCGGTCTTATGACCCTGAAACAGGCGATTAATATCATCATGGGTGCCAATATAGGCACGACGGTCACCGCGTGGCTCTTAAGCCTGGCAGGAATTGAAAGCGGGAATCTGTTTGTACGGTTACTGAAACCGTCTTCCTTCACTCCCGTGCTGGCCTTTGTCGGAATGATATTTTATCTGTTTGTCAAGGATACGAAAAAGAAGGATACAGGAGCGATTCTTCTGGGTTTCGCGACATTGATGTACGGGATGGAAACCATGTCCGGCGCGGTTGCCGGCCTGCGGGATGTCCCCGGGTTCCAGCAGATGTTTATCATGTTCCGGAACCCGGTCCTGGGGGTGCTTGCAGGCGCGGTCCTCACGGCAGTCATTCAATCCAGCTCCGCATCCGTCGGTATTTTGCAGGCTTTAGCGGTGACGGGCAGGGTATCTTATGGCATGGCGATTCCGATCATTATGGGACAGAATATCGGGACCTGTGTGACAGCCATGATCTCCGCTGTGGGAGCCAACAAGAATGCAAAGCGTGCAGCAATGGTCCATCTTTCCTTTAATCTGATCGGAACCGTAGTCTGGCTGTCAGTGTTCTGTCTGCTCAGGGCAGTCTTTCCCTTGCCCTTCCTGGATGAGCCGGCCTCTTTGGCAGGGATTGCCGTGGCTCATTCCATATTCAATATCCTCTGCACAGTGATCATGCTGCCATTATCGGGATTTCTGGAGCGGTTTGTCACTGTCCTGGTTCCGGATGCGGAACAGCCGGAAGCGGTCTCGGAATTGGACGAGAGGCTTTTTGCCACCCCGTCCATCGCCTTGGAGCGGTGCCACGAGGTGGCAGCCGACATGGCGCAGACCGCGGTTGTGTGTCTGAAAGAGTCCCTGACATCTTTAAAAGAATATTCCGCTGAGGCGGCTGCATCCATCCGGGAAAAGGAGGATAAGACCGACCATTATGAGGATATCCTGGGCACTTACCTTGTGAACCTGAGTACACGGCGGATCAGCGAGGCGGACAGCAGGGAAGCGGCAAAGCTGCTGAAGATGATCGGGGACTTTGAGCGCATTGCCGACCATGCGGTCAATCTTCTCGAATCAGCGGAAGAACTGCGGGACAAGGGACGGCATTTTACCGATGCGGCGGCGGAGGAGTTTGCTGTCATCTCCGGGGCGGTAAAGGATATTCTGGATCTGTCCCTGAATGCTTTCCTCAAAGATGATTCGGAAACAGCTCTCATGGTGGAGCCTTTGGAACAGGTGATCGACCACTTGAAGGAGCAGCTGCGTACACGCCATATCCTTCGTCTGCAGAAGGGCGATTGTACCATCGATACAGGTTTTGTGTGGCTTGACCTGCTGACCAACCTGGAGCGCACGGCGGACCATTGCTCCAATATTGCAGGATGTGTGATAGACGTTGCCCATGACAATATGAATCTGCACCAGTCTCTGCGCAGCTTCCGCGATGACAGTGAAGAGTTCCGTGAGCGGTATGAAGAATATATGTGTAAATATACCCTGTAATGACTAGTACATCGTTGCATTAATCCTGAAGTAATAAGCGCTTGATGTTTGCGTCAGTGCAAGGCGGCGGAGGGAGGCGATGCGGTGGCATCGTTGACCGACAACAACGCGGCAATGACGTGAACAGCGAGTGCTGATTACTCAGGAATTAATGCAATGATGTACCAGTTTGTCCCTGTGTTCAACCTTCCGTGTGTGCCCTGCTTTGCAGCCCTCGGCGGCCACAACCATTATCATGGTAAAACGGCAAAGGGATCAGTCAGGATGGGCGGATATCGTGGACAGTCTCTCCCGCAGGGACAGGAAATCGGCCGGACCGCAGTCCAGGTAGAAGCTGTGGAAGCGATAGTCGGAGTATTCGCTGCCCCAGAGTTCCACGGCCTGCTCCTGCAGGGACAGGATCTCCAGATAGCCCAGATAGTATTTCAGGTAGTTACAGGGCTCCTGGGCGATATAAGTGTAAACCGAGCGTATGGAATTACTGTTGGTAATGCCAAAACCTTCCATGATCTCCGCAATCTGATTATAGGAGGCGCCTTCATAGTGAATCATGATATCCAGCAAGGAGTACAGGCACAGCTGCATACTGCGGTTGTGCTTTTCCAGTTCCGTGAAAACGGCTTCGGCGCTGTAACCCTGTTCCTGCATGACCGCGGCAGCGTAGTCGTAGGAAATGAATTCCACATATAGCGCCCAGCCCTCCTGATAACCGCCATACCATAATAGTTCCCTGGCCGGCCGCTCTTCGTTTTCCAGGGCGTTCCTGTTATGGTAAATGGTCTGGTAGAGGTGCCCGGGGTAGCCCTCGTGGGCGAGGGTGGTATAGAGCTCCAGCCCGTCCGGTGTCTTGCTGGTATTGATATGGATGGTGTTCTGTGCCGTGTCATCCATTGGGGAAGTGATATAAAATGCGGGTGCGGTATACTTTTCCAGACTGGGTGAAACAGGCCTGACCGTGACAGTAGTGCTGCCCCCCGGGACCGAGGGAAACTGCCCGTGCATCCGTTTCTGCAGGTCTGTCAGCATTTCAGCGGCATCCGTATATGGGAAAGCGGCCTGGGCACTGTATTCACCGTCTGTAAAAAGGTCGGGATGGGCGTCCACAAGGCTGCGGATCGTTTCATATTCTTCCTTGAATTTCCCGGTCAGGAGTGACTGTATTTCTTGCACAGGGCGATAGGAGCCGGTCTCTGAGATCAGCAGGTATTGATAATATTCTTTTCCGGTCTCTGTGCGGCCAAGGCCTGTCAGGGCGGCGTCATTGTTCTCCAGTAGGATCAGGCCGTCTCCCAGGTCGATATAGGCGGGCAGCAGCACTGTCTTCAACAGACGGTCATTCTGGGCAATATAAGAGTCCGCTTCGGTCTGGGAGATGACCCCGGACTGTAAAAGCGGTGTCAGCCTTTCCAGGAAGGTGGTCTGCAGGAAATGCGTGCCGCTCTCCAGACCTGATTTTGTGACAATTGTGTCACATTGCTTCCGCACTTCCTGGAGGGCGGCAGCGGGCATGATCATCCCGGCGGCAGCCTTTTCCTGCTCGAAGGTGAGAAGTGAGGCGAAGTATTCGTCTGTCTGATCTAACAGGGCGAGGTAATCATCAATATCCCGTCTGGAGCGGAATGCATATTCTGCCAGCAGGACGGGAAGCTGGGACTGCATTCCGGAATTGGGGGCGAGAGGCTCATTATAATAGGGATATTCCGCCATGGAAAGGGAGTTTTCCAGGGAGCGGGTGAGCAGCTTATGAAGCCAGGCGTCCGACTCGGAGAGATGATCCGGATCCACGGCCTCCAGTGCAGTCAGGGTATTTTCCACCGCGGCCCGGTTCTGTAGGGAGGCTTTCCTGTCATAACAGGAGAGAACCGGTTCGTAATCATGGATGCCATAGTTCTCGGGCCAGGCCAGGGTATAATGCATATTCAGGGTATTGGAGCGCATTTCCTCTGCAAACATGGAGGAGGTGATGTGGGCGAAGCGCTTTTCGTCCTGCTGATATGTAAAAAGAAATGTGGTAACAGCAGTAAAGGTGAGGAAAACGCTTACCGCCAATGCCAGCTGTTTTATAGAGAGTGGATTTCTATGTTTCAAGTGGGGTCACCGCCGGGAATTTGAGATTGATTTAATATATGCGGCAGAAATCCGGACTATGAACTGTTGCGAACTGTTACTTTTCCCCCTGGGAAGTTGAACTCACAGGTTGACGAATTTTTCCGGAATTGATAGGATAAAAGTAACTGTTCAGTAACAGTTCAGCTATATGGCACCGCGAAGTCAAAATTGCTTCCCTGTGCAATTTTGTGAGACAAGAATAGAGCCGCAGGGCGGCGGAACGGAGGATCAGATCAATGAGTGAAACAGCAAAGAAGGCAATCGAAACGGGCAGTGCAGTGCTTGGGATCGAGTTTGGCTCCACCAGGATCAAGGCAGTGCTGGTGGACGAGACCCACGCGCCCATCGCCATGGGTACACACGACTGGGAGAACCGCCTGGAAGACAATGTCTGGACTTACAGCCTGGAGGATATCTGGAGCGGTCTGCAGGGCTGCTATCAAAGCCTTGCGGAGGACGTGCAGGCAAAGTATGGCGCAAAGCTGACAAAGCTGGCCGCGCTGGGGTTTTCTGGGATGATGCACGGCTATATGCCCTTTGACAGGGAGGGAGAACTTCTGGTTCCCTTCCGCACATGGAGGAACACCATGACGGAGGAGGCCTGTAAGAAGCTGGTGTCCGTATTTGACTTCAATATTCCACAGAGATGGAGCATTGCCCATCTCTATCAGGCCATCCTGAACGACGAACCCCACGTGAAGGATATCGCTTTCCTCACTACCCTGGCCGGTTACATCCACTGGAAACTGTCCGGTGAGAAGGTACTGGGGGTGGGAGAAGCCTCGGGCATGTTTCCCATTGATTCCAATATCTGTAATTATGACGCAAGGATGCTGGAGCAGTTTGACCGTCTGGCGGCGTCCGGCGTCTATGGCTGGAAATTGCAGGATATCCTGCCCCGGGTGCTGAAGGCAGGCGAGACGGCGGGCGTGCTGACAGAAGAGGGGGCAAAATTGTTAGACCCCACAGGGACTTTACAGGCAGGCGTTCCCATGTGTCCCCCCGAGGGTGACGCGGGCACCGGCATGACGGCTACGAATGCGGTCAGGGTGCGCACCGGCAATATCTCCGCAGGCACCTCCATTTTCTCCATGGTGGTGACCGAAAAGGCGCTGTCTAAGGTGCATGAGGAGATCGATATGGTGACAACCCCTGACGGAAGCCCGGTGGCAATGGTGCACTGTAACAACTGCACCTCCGATCTCAACGCCTGGGTGGGGCTGTTTCAGCAGTTTGCGGATGTCTTCGGCGTGAAGGCGGATAGGAATGAGCTTTACGGGACGCTTTACAGGGAGGCCCTGAAAGGGGATGCGGACTGCGGAGGCATGGTGTCTTACAATTATTTTTCCGGGGAGCCGGTGACGGGACTCAACGAGGGCAGACCCCTGTTTGTGCGCACTCCCGATGCGAAATTTACCCTTGCCAATTTCATGCGGAGCAATCTGTACAGCGCTATGGCAACCTTGAAGATCGGTAACGATATCCTGCTGAAGGAAGAGCAGGTAAAGGTGGATTCCCTGACAGGCCACGGCGGGCTGTTTAAGACCCCGGTGGTGGGGCAGCGGCTGATGGCGGCGGCCATGAACGCCCCTGTCACGGTGATGGACACTGCCAGCGAGGGCGGCGCCTGGGGGATGGCGGTGCTTGCCTGCTATATGGCGGAAAAGCAGGAGGGTGAAGCCCTGGCGGATTATTTGAATGATAAGATATTTGCGGGACAGGGCGGCACTACCATCGAACCGGAAGCGGAGGATGTGGCAGGCTTTGACGCTTATATCGAGAGGTACAGGAGCGGGCTGAAGGCGGAGAAGGCAGCAGTGGAAAGTGTGGGAAGAACTTCTAAAGACGTCCCATCATAGGATGGGACGCCAAGAAGTTCTAAATCCCACACGGAAGAACGCAAGTGCAGCGTTCTTCCGGACTTGCACAAATTCATTGTTTGTGCCGACTGTGTCGGCATGATGGAAAGTGTGGGATGATCCTGCGGAATGGAAAAGGAGGTTTTTATGTTAGAGGAGTTAAAAAAGTTAGTCTATGAGGCAAATATGGATCTGCCCAAATATGGGCTTGTGACTTTCACGTGGGGCAATGTCAGCGCCATTGACAGGGAGAGCGGCCTGTTTGTGATCAAGCCCAGCGGCGTGGAATACGACAGGCTGCGGCCGGAGGATATGGTAGTGGTGGATCTGGATGGGAATAAAGTGGAGGGACGCTATAACCCTTCCTCGGACACGGCTACCCATAAAGAGATTTATAAAGCGTTTCCGGCCATAGGCGGTATTGTACATACCCATTCCTCCTATGCCACAAGCTGGGCGCAGGCGGGAAGGGATATCCCCTGTTACGGGACGACCCATGCCGATTATATCTACGGGGAGGTTCCCTGCGTCAGATGCCTGACGAAAGAGGAGATCGAGGAGGCCTACGAGGAGAATACGGGTCATTTGATCGTCAATGAGTTCAGGCGTCTGGGCAAGGATCCTGTGGCGGTGCCGGCGGTGCTGTGTAAAAATCACGGCCCCTTTGCCTGGGGAAAGGATGCGAAGGAAGCCGTGCATAACGCGGTAGTGCTGGAGGAAGTGGCCAAGATGGCTTACCGCGCGGAGGCCATCAATACCCGGATCCAGCCGGCGCCCCAGGAATTGCAGGATAAGCATTATTACAGAAAGCACGGGGCAAACGCCTACTACGGACAATAATATGGCGCAGCTACAGCTGCATTGAGCACGGTGGCTGTCACAGGGTGAATAGCAACCGTGCCCGTGCACATTCGGCACTTTTTGGATAAAATGACTGGACGCGGAAGGAAAACTGTGCTAGTATAAACATCAGGATGAATAAGGAATAAGCCTCAGGCGCAGCCCTGGGCAGAATGGAGGAAACATGAACAATTTAGAACTGCAAAAGCACGCAAATGAAGTGCGTAAAGGCATTGTAACCGCAGTTCACGGTGCAAAGGCGGGACATCCAGGCGGATCTCTTTCCGCGGCGGATGCGTTTACCTTCCTGTATTTTGAGGAAATGAATATTGATCCGGCGGATCCCGATAAGAAGGACAGGGATCGTTTTGTACTGTCCAAGGGGCATACGGCTCCCGGGTTATATTCCACGCTGGCAAACAGAGGATTTTTCCCGGTGGAGGATCTGAAAACGCTGCGTCATCTGGGCTCTTATCTCCAGGGACACCCCTGTATCCATATCCCCGGTGTGGACATGTCCTCCGGCTCCCTGGGTCAGGGCATTTCCGCCGCGGTCGGCATTGCCCTGGGCGCAAAGATGAATCAGGAGAGCTTCCGCGTTTACACCCTTTTGGGCGACGGCGAGCTTGAGGAAGGACAGGTCTGGGAGGCTTCCATGTTTGCGGGACACCGTAAGCTGGATAATCTGTGCGTGATTGTGGATAACAATAATCTCCAGATTGACGGCCCCATCGACAAGGTATGCTCCCCCTATCCGATAGATAAGAAGTTTGAAGCATTTAACTTCCATGTGGTCAATGTGGATGCCCACGATTTTGACGCGCTTCGGGCAGCCTTTCAGGAGGCCAGGGAGACGAAGGGAATGCCCACCTGTATCGTGCTTCACAGTTTGAAGGGCAAGGGCGTTTCCTTTATGGAGAACAGCATTGACTGGCACGGCAAGGCACCCAATGACGAGGAATATGCGGTGGCTATGGCTGATCTGGAGAAGATCGGCGCAGAATTAGAGAAAGCAGGTGAAGCATAATGGCCGAGAATACAATCAGGAAAGTTGCAACTCGTGAAAGCTATGGTAATGCACTGAAAGAGCTGGCGGAGGAATTCCCCGACCTGGTGGTGCTGGATGCGGATCTTGCGGCGGCCACCAAGACCAGTATTTTCCGGAAGGCCTACCCGGACCGCCATATTGACTGTGGGATCGCGGAGGCAAATATGATGGGCATTGCAGCGGGGCTGTCCCTGGTGGGTAAGATTCCCTTTGTCAGTTCCTTTGCCATGTTTGCGGCGGGACGTGCCTTTGAACAGGTCCGTAATTCCATCGGATATCCCCATTTGAATGTAAAGATCGGTGCAACCCATGCGGGTATCACAGTAGGCGAGGACGGAGCCACCCATCAGTGCAATGAGGATATCGCCCTGATGAGAACCATTCCCGGGATGGTGGTAATGTGCCCTGCGGACGACGTGGAGGCAAAGGCAGCTGTGCGCGCTGCCCTGGAGTACCAGGGTCCTGTTTACATACGTTTCGGCCGTGCGGCGGTTCCCGTGATCAATGACAGGCCGGATTATAAGTTTGAGATCGGCAAGGGCTCCATAGTCCGTGAGGGAACGGATGTGACCATTGTGGCAACCGGTATCTGCGTGGATTCTGCCCTGGGGGCAGCGGAGAAGCTGGCAGCAGACGGGATCAGCGCGGAGGTTGTGAGCATCTGTACCATCAAGCCCCTGGACGAGGAGATCATTATAAACAGTGCGAAGAAGACGGGCAAGGTGGTGACCGTGGAGGAGCATTCCGTGATCGGCGGCCTGGGCAGCGCGGTCTGCGACTGTCTCAGCGCAAATCTGCCTACGAAGGTGAAGAAGCTGGGTATGCAGGATGTGTTCGGCGAATCCGGTTCCGCTGCGGCGCTGGTGCAGAAGTACGGGCTGGACGCGGAAGGGGTTTATAAATCCGTGAAAGAGTTCCTGTAAGAAAGGTTCCGGAATGAGCGGTTGATTCTGGACATTTAGGAACTGTTAAGAATTAACTTTACACTTTGACGCAGGACGAGATTGCAAAGGCAAGGCGGAAGAAGGAGGCGATGCGGGCATCGTCGACTGATGGTGCTGTGTGCCAGTGGCACACGTCCAGCACGGACCGAAGCGGAGCGTAGACCAACGCAGCATTTGCGAACTCAGACAAGTCAAATGTGAAGATTAATTCTTTAACAGTTCCTTACTGTGAATGATCAGGAAAGCGGCATGATTTCTCATGCCGCTTTCTGCTATCATAAATGTAGTTTTCCCGGATCCCTGCCTGCAGTCTCCGGAGGGGCGGTTACAATTCCCTGTCCTTTAGGTTCAGGGTGTCATAATGATATCTGTCCGCATCGGACACCTTATCTGTCCGAACCTCGCCTTCCTGGGTGCTGAGCAGCAGATGGCAGTCTTCCAGCCATGCGGTCATGCCGCCGGACCATTCCCGGAAAAGGTCGTCATCATAGATTTCCGCATTGCCGTTGCCGCTTAACTCGAAATCAAAGCGGGATCCGGCAATCTGACGGATACTGCCGTCTTCGCCCAGACGATACACCCAATAGCCATATCCTCCGAAATCCCAGCGATCCTCCACATACACATTCATGAGAAAGGCAGTGCCATCCCTTTCGCCGAGATAAATATTGTTCCAGCCCGCCCGGGCAATATGGGCGTCCTGTGTATAGAGAAGCTCCCCGGATGCGTTTTTAAACAGCACGATGCCGCTGTCACCGTCCCCGATATTTCCTGTGTATACCTCAATGGTCTCGATGCCCGGACAGTCGGCTATGTCTGCGGATTCTGCACTCACAAGGGAATAATACGTTTCAAACGTCTCTTCTCCCCCGTTCTCCAGCAAAAAGCCGTAAACATTACTACTGGGGCTGTAGCGGTCGAAAGAGATCCCGTAATGCAGCAGGGCGCTGTCCAGGGCAGCCGATGTGATCACCCCGTCCTTCAGGGTAATGCGGCACGGGGATATCTGCCATTCGGAGCCAGCCGAGATCAGGTCGGCAAACACATCGAATGTGACGGTCTCATAGTCAAGTGTATCCATGTGATAGTTGACCATAAATTCACAGTCCTCCCCAAAAGCGAGGGGCTCCATGCCGTCATAGGGTTCTTTGTAAGAGGACGTATAGCGGTCAATGGCCCTGGCACTTCGTGAAAGGCTTTGGATGCCTACACTGTAAACGCCGTCTGCGCCCATGATTCCCCCTGTCTGGGGAAGAGGGGCGCTCTCTCCGTTTCCGGGATCGAAGGATTGTCGTCCGCCCGGTTCCGGGATCGAAAGACTGTCGTCCGCCTCCAGGTCAAACCGGATGTGGAATCCGAAGCCTGCAAGCGTTTGTTGAAGTTCCGATGCAGACAGTTCTATGGTGAGCATCTGCCCACCTGCTTCATTTTCCGTGACAGCCAGGACAGGGGTGGAGGCAATCAGGCGGGACTGATCGCTTTCCGGGATTTGCGTCAGGTAGGCTGTGTCTTCCGGCTCTTCCCTGTAGAGAGACAGGATATCGCCGGGGCTGGCCGACGGGGCATCTGTAACCACCCCGCCGGGGAAGGTCAGCCGGTAAGCGCTGTCCGGCTGTCCGGAGCCGCCTGCGTCTTCCAGGGCGAGCCCCTGCCACATAATGGTGATGCTTTGGGCAGAGGTTGAAAATTCTGCGGGCCACAGACTGTCTATGATCAGGGGGTCTTCCGCAGAGTCAAAGGTGACAGCGGCCAGATCTCCCGGCAAAAGCTGGTGAGGATCCCGCTCATCGCCGGGTTCGAAATAGGTATCAATGGTCTCGGCGGCTGGGATCTCCACCTCACCTATCCCGGGGCAGAGCAGCAGTTGCCGGGAATTGCCCTCAACAATAACATCTGTTACAATTCCGTAAAAGGTCAGATAGCTGCCGGATTCTTCCCTTTCCTCTGGCCTGGCAGGATTGGCCAGCAGGACGATGGCCGTTACGGCGCACAGCCCTGCTGCAATGCATGCGGCAAAGGCGGCAGGCTTTTTATACCGGAGGATATTTTTAATCCGGCTGCCGGCATCTCCTTCGCCAAAAGCCAGGGGAATGCCGTTCACAATGCGCTTTCCGGTGGAGAGGCACAACAGGGAAGTACTGTACTCTTTTTTCACGCCTTTGCCGGATTTGCGGATGACTGCCTCGTCGCAGGACATTTCCATGTCTTTTCCGCTGAGAAAGAACGCTGCCCAGACAAAAGGGTTAAACCAGTGCAGGCAGAGTGCCGCAAAAGAGACGGCCTTGATGAGGTGATCCTTTCTCTTGATATGGATCTGTTCGTGCAGCAGGATATATTTCCTCTCGTTCTCACCGAGAGTGACGGGAAGGTAGATCCTGGGGTGTATCAGACCCAGGACAAAGGGCATGGAAACGGTTTCTGTCATATAAATATTGTCTTTCTCCCATGAGGCTGTCTTCAGCTTCTCCGCCAGACGTATCAGCGTTATGATGCTGTACAACACCATGACGAGGATCCCTGTAAGCCATATTCCGGCCAGGATATTTAGCAGATCCGCACCGTCCAGCGTACCGGTCTGGGAAGGAAGCAGGATATCTTTTTGAATAACGCTTGTTTCTGTACCTGCCAGGGGCAATGCCGGCTGTTCTCCGGAAAGGTCATGCTGTAGAAGCGTCTCCGGGATATACTCCACCCTACCCTGCTCTGTGAGTGGAAGCCGAAGGGCATTCAGCGGTGAAAATACCGCCGTAAACGATACAGGACACAGCAGCCGGAAGAGAACCACCGCCCAGAGACAATAGGAAAAAATGCCGGGAGCTTTCCGCAGGATGAAGCGCACTGCCAGGACGGCCAGAATGACTAGGCTGGCAGTCAGGCTCATATTAAGGACACGGATAAATAATAACTCAGCCATTGTGATCCTCCTCAAAGGTATCGATCAGCTTTTTCAATTCCAGGATCTCCCGGTCGCTCAATTTCTTTCTCCTGGAGAAAGCGGCCAGGAAACGCGGGAGTGAGCCGTCAAAGGTTTCGTTGATAAACTGTTCTCCCTGGGCGGCCTGAAATTCTTCCCTGGTCATGAGGGCGCTGACAATGCCGCTGTTGTTGGCAAAGATTTTTCTGTCGCAGAGCCTTTTCAGCATGGTATAGGTAGTGGTCCGTTTCCATGCAAACTCTTTTTCACACAGTTTTGTCAGTTCACCGGAGCCGATAGGTGCGTGCTCCCATATCAGATCCGCAAACCTCTGTTCCATTTCGCCTAGTCTATACTGCTCCATATGTAGTCATACCTCCCTTGAATGGATATTGTCTAATGGTTTTAGACAATACAAGTCTAACATTGTTAGACAACCGGGTCAACAGAATTTGACAAACAAATTAAAAAATAAAGAAAAATTAATAAAAAGATAAACAAAAATGATACATTTTCATATTAGAATGTATCTAACATATGGAGGACAAGCGTTATTCCTTTGAATTCAGGAAGTACAGTGAGGTGGGGAAGGTACAAATGAGTGCTGAAGCTTATAGGGAAGATGAAATGTACAGGGAGGCAGAACCGGATATCATCAACATAAAGAGGAATCCGTATCTGGTTGATTATGAGCGGGAGAGAAGGCTGCGGGGACACAGAGAGCAGGGATTGCCGCAGGGGCAGAGCATGCGGGGGATACCCCGGAGAAGCCCTCAGCAGAGCCGTGAGATGGCAGGAATGCCCCGGGGAAGCCTCCGGCAGGATCGTGAGATGGGGGAAATGCCCCGGAGGAGTTCTCAGCAGAGCCGTGAGATGGCAGGAATGCCCCGGAGAAGCCCCCGGCAGGATCGCGAGATGGGAGAAATGCCCCGGAGGAGTTCTCAGCAGGGCCGTGAGATGGCAGGAACGCCCCGGGGAAGCCTCCGGCAGGATCGTGAGATGGGGGAAATGCCTCGGAGGAGTTCTCAGCAGAGCCGTGAGATGGCAGGAATGCCCCGGAGAAGCCCCCGGCAGGGTCAGGAGATGGAAGGGACACCTCGGAGAAGCCCTCAGCAGAGCCGTGAGATGGAAGACATGCCCCGGAGGAGTTCCCGGCAGGGTCAGGAGATGCGGAGAACGCGCGCGGAAGTAGAAAGGAAGCGTGCGGCGGCACGGCGCAGACGTATCGTGAAGATGCAGCGGATGGTGTTGTTTGCAGGTGTATTCTGCATTGCCCTGCTTTGCGGTATTTTATATATGAAGCGCATCGATGTGAAAGAGGGGGAACGGGACGTTAAGGAACCCAAGACAAATGTAACGGATGTTACTTTACCTGTTGCTTCCACTTCCGGCATGGTACAGGGGCTGACTTCGGAGGTATTTGCAAAACACCCGGAGTGGGAGGAAAATTTCCTGACGCCCAATGAGTACTCCCGTCCGGGGGAGGCCCTGGAGGAAGTCAACAATATCTTTGTACATTATACGGCAAACCCGAAGACCAGCGCGGCACAGAACAGAAGTTACTTTGAACAGCTGAAGGACACCCACATTACCAGCGCGTCAGCCCACTTTATCATCGGTTACAACGGTGAAATCATTCAGTGTATTCCCTTGGATGAGATTGCTTATGCGGTACAGACCAGAAATTATGATTCTGTTTCCATTGAGTGCTGTTATAAGTCGGCGGACGGCTCCTTTACCCAGGAGACATACGATTCACTGATCGAATTGCTGGCATGGCTCACGGATGCATACAATTTGACAACAGACGATATTTTACGACACTACGACTGCGGCGGAAAGAAGTGTCCCATTTATTATACGGAGCATGAGGACGCGTGGGAGCGTCTGAAGAAGGATGTTGGAGAAAAGCTGTAAGGGAATGGTATAAAGGCTGAATGGTATAAAGAGTGATATGCCCCTTGCAGGACAGAGAATTATTTGATAAAATAGGCGGTGTGGAAGCGCATTCAGGAGGAAATGACCGGATGAACATTTTAGCACCGTCTATTTTAGCAGCGGATTTTTCTAAATTAGGAGAACAGATTGGGCAGGCAGGTGCTGCTGGAGCGCAGTACCTGCATATCGATGTAATGGATGGAGTATTCGTGCCGTCCATTTCTTTTGGCATGCCTGTAGTCCGGACGATCCGGAAATGTACGGATCTGTTTTTTGACGTGCACTTGATGATCGAAAGGCCTGAGCGATATGTCAGTGAATTTGCGGAATGTGGCGCTGACCTTATTAATTTCCATATTGAAGCTACAGAAGACGTACCGCATGTTATTGAAAAAATTCGTTCATTGAATAAAAAAGTGGGTGTTACGATGAAGCCTGCTACGCCTGTAAAAGAAGTGGAGCCATATCTGAAATTGGTGGATATGGTGCTTGTCATGACGGTGGAACCCGGATTTGGAGGTCAGAAGCTGATGCCTGCATGTCTGGAAAAAGTGAGGGATCTCCGTCAAATTTTGTCGGACAGAGGGCTGGCTTCTGTCGATGTGGAGGTTGACGGAGGCATTAACGAGAACAATCTGGGACAGGTTCTTGCGGCAGGCGCGAATGTGATCGTATCGGGATCTTCGGTATTTCAAAATGACATTGATGCCAATGTGAGAAAATTCCTTGACATAATGAGACAGACTGCCACGGAGGGCAAGTGAAAACGGGAAACTCGTAACAGTTTGGCCGAGGGCTGGACTGTTGCGAAAACGGAGGCAGGATTATGCAGATCGGCGGACTTGGCGGCAGTCACAGCACCAGTGACCATCATGTGACAAACTGTATCCATGACCATCATGACGTGCAGAAGAATCCCGGCGGGATGGCGATGAAGGCATCTGCGGCGGCGGAGGCCTTCGCCGCAAAATCAGAATTACAGCAGGAGGGGCAGTTCTCTTTGGCTGCATGGCTGAAAAACACTCTGGGGAGCGGCAGGGGATTCCTGCTGAATTTCTGGGAGGGTGGCCAGGCAGTTACGGGAAGCCCCGAAGGAAGAAACACGACGGTAAGCGGAGCGGAAGCAGGCCAGGCTGTGGCAGGCCAGGCTTTGGTACATACGGAGAACCCCGGCACAGTGACTGCGGCAGCGGCAGCAGTTCAGCCGCCGGTTCACTCCGACAATATAAATAACAATAGTTATCGCCATGGCGCGCAGGACACAGAAAACCAGAGACGGGCGATCTGGAAGAGACTCAGGGACTATCTTCAAAATATGTCCGGAAGGTCGAAGGGCAGACGTTCCCAGAGGTCTCTCGGTTTTCAGGTTAAGGAGAGTTCCTGTCAGGCAAGGCGTGAGCGTTCCGGAGAGGAGGAGTTGCGCAGGAAAAGCAGATATCGCAGGGATACGGTGGAGATCAGCGCTGCACCGGCAGAGGATAATTTTCTGATGGATTCTTATGATCGAAAGGGAGAGTATTCCCGGCTGACGACGAAAAAATAAGGTAACTGTGTTGCAGGCAAAAGCAGTCGAAACGAATTATGATAAGTAAGAGAGGAAAAAATTTTGAAACAGTTTTTTGGAAAAAGTCAGAGCGGAAATTTACAGGAAGCGGTCAGGGGGCTTAGCAACCCTCAATTTATCATGCTTTTATCGAATAAGGAACAGTTTGATGCGCACGTGAAAAAGCTGGAAGCGCTTTATCCCCATGTCCCCAGTATTGGGTGTATCGGAATGAGTTATGATACTCAGGTAGTGGAAAAGGGAGTCAGTGTCATAGCTTACTATGACGGGATAACTGCGGCGGCGAATGTACTGGAAGAGGTGTCCGTCATGCCGGTGAAATATATCGAGCGGCTGAAGGAGGATGTGCGCAGGGTCAACAGTTCAAAAGAGGATACGGTGTGTATTGATTTCTGTACCGGGAATGATGCCTGTGTATTGACGACGATCTACAGTGTGTTAAGGAACAGCAGTATCTCCCTGGTGGGGGGAACCGGTGACGGGGGAATGGTGTCGGCAAACGGTAAGATCTATCAGGATGCGGTGGCATATGCCCTGGTTAAAAACAATCGCGGACGGGTAAAGACGTATAAGGAAAATATTTACCATCAGATGGGGAATTACCGCTTTATTGCCTCAAGGACCGACAAGGCAAATTACAGGATCGGACAATTGAACGGAATGTCTGCAAAACAGGTCTACCAGGATATTCTTCATGTGACGGAAAAGGAAATACAGACGCAGACATTCAAAAATCCTTTCGGAAGAAGTAAAAAACTATTTTGTACTTTTTGGAGGAGCCCGGAAAAGGCCGGAGAATCAGCAAAATTTCCAATGGATAGTAACGTCCTTCTTATATACAACGACCTTTTCTATTAAGCTATGAACCAGGTTATAGATCGCTTCGCCGTCCCCGCTTTCCATTATTGCAGCAAAAGAGGACAGCCGATCAGCAGCCGCAGCCTTTGGCAGCTTCGCCGCCGGTTCCAGTTCTTCCATAGTACGCTGCAGCTTCGCGCGTTCTTCCTTTATTGCGCTTAGGCGCTCTTGCACTTCTTCCAATTCCACAACGCCGGTCTGGTACAGATTGAGCAGGCGGGAGCCTTGCTTTTCCAGTTCAGCCATACGATCCGCGAAAAGTTCCTGCGCCGGTTCCGGCTCGGCTTCGCTTTGGGCCACGAGTTCATCCAGGGCAGCAGGATCAAGGGAAAGCTTTTTTATTTCTTCCAGGATAATGGCGTCCAGTTCTTCTATAGGATAATAGCCGCGCCGGTTGGTGCAGTTAGGATCCTTTATCATAGCCCGGCTGGCCTTGCTTACAGAGTAGCAAACATATTTTTTTATTCTTTGGCCGCCGCTTCCGCCTATTTTGAGAATAGACATCCGAGCACCGCAGCAGCCACAGAAGATCATGCCGGATAGGAGTCCGTCCGACTTTACATATTTTCGGTTATATTCTTTCCGGTTGCTTAATATATTATTGTTTACCGCTTGCCATTCTTCCGGCGTAACAAGGGCTTCGTGTTTTCCTTCGTATTCATTGGAGCCATAGCGCACCCGGCCACAGTATAGTGGGTTTTGAAGCACCCTGGAGACAGCCCCGGATGCTTCCGTCCGTCCAAGATTGAGAAAAAGGCCGTACTTTTCCCGTATATAGTTTCCTATTTCCGCCATACCGCGCCCGGAGCTATAAAGCCGGTACATTTCTTTTATAGCTTGAGCTGGAAGCGGATCTACAATAAGGGCCCGCTTCCCGTTGGCCTGGCGCTCATACTTATAGCCAAGCGGAGTCCGGCCGCTGTAATAGTTCCCTTCCTTGAGGCCCGCTTGTTTCCCCATCATAGTCCGGGCCTTTATATTTTCGCGTTCCATTTGGGCGAAGGCCGCCAGGATCCCGACGATACACCGGCCAAAGGGCGTAGACGTATCGAAGCTTTCCATAATTGACACGAAGTCGCAGCTATTTTCTAAAAAAACATCTTCGAGTAAGATAAGCGTATCCTTTTGAGACCTTGAGAGCCGGTCGAGCTTCCACACGATAACTTTTTTACAGCGCCCGGCCTTTACGTCTGCGATGACCTTCTTTATACCGGGCCGATCCAGCGTAGCGCCGGAGTAGCCCGGATCGGAATGCACCGCATTTATAATTAAGCCGTAGGCGTCGCAGTAGGAGCGCAGCCGGGCCTCCTGTTCTTCCACGCTAAAGCCTTCTTCGGCCTGCTCCGTAGTAGACACCCGGATATATAGATCCGTTGCATTTGCCAGCAGATCACCGGCCAGAGGAGCGACCAGGGCGGCCGCCTTTTTCTTATTTGCCATATACATCACCTTCCAAAAAAGGGCGCAAAAATACCCTTGCTTATACTTGTGTTTTTAGCCAGGGCGATGTATAATAATATTGCTCGGAATGTTTATACATGGCACCAGGCCAGCCCGTAGCGCTTACGCCAATAAGCGCTACGGGCTTCCTTTTTATTCTTCGGAGCTTTCGGCCTTCCATATTTTTGAAACAATAGACTGCACCAGAAAAGAAAGCCCACGATAAGCATAAACAGCCATTATGCACATAAGCCATATAATCAGCTTAAGGATCCACCAGGTAAGCAGGAAACCAATTTGAAAAAGGCCTATAAAAAAGTTGCACACACCGGCCAGAAGTCCGCCATGACCGATTTTTATAGACTTGCGATAACGTATCCCGGTTCCCGGTATGCTTAAGCTTATACCGGCCCGGCCCTTTGAGTTGACGCTCGCCCTTATACCCTTTACGCCAGAGCTTAAGCCTACGCTTTTCTTCCCAGTATTCAATCTTACGCCGCTTCCGATATTCTTAGATCTTCGATAAGTAAAACCCATAATTTTAGTCCCCTTTCTTGAAATTGAAATATATAATGTTTCCGCGCTTCCGATAATTTAAGCTTCCCTTTTTTGGGCTTCCGGTTTTTCCTTATAGGCAACAACAGCCATTTCCATAGTCTGGAGTATGTAGTCTTTCCCGGCCCGGTTGAGGCTACGAAAAGAGCTTAAAAGCTTTTCTTCTTCCGGCAGTAGTTTACTTTTCGTGCGTTGCGTTATTTCTTTTTGGCCTTCTATACCATTTAGGCGCTCAAGGGAGACATCCAGCCCAAGAGAGATCCGCATAGCGACATCGAGCGCTACTGTTTGATTTTTGCGATTTATAATACTTCTTAAGGTAGAATCCGGAACACCGCAAATCCGCGCAGCTTCCGCTATACTTAAGCCCTTTTCCTCTAATATTTGCCTCAATATTGAGTAGAAATCCATTTCCATAAACCTCCCTTCCTAAAAAGAGTATACCACAAAAACAACGCATTGCAAGAAAAATTTTCAGAATGATACTTGACAAATCGCGCATTGCGCGATATTCTTTATACATAGTTTTCACGCAATGCACGATTAAAAGAAAAAGGAGGAATAGAGATGGCAGTTGCAAACGTAGCTTTTGAAAACTTGAGAGCCGAGATGGCGAGAAATAACATAACCATTAAGGACATGGCGGAGGCGGCCAACATTACCAGAGATACGATGGGAAATAAGCTTTCACGAAAAACACCTATAAACCTTAATGAAGCTTTCAATATAACAATTAAATGTTTTCCGGGTTGTGATATTTGGGAGCTTTTTAAGGAGTTGGCAGACGAGATCAGAAGTAAAAGCGCGCAGGCGTAGCCAGATTTTGGCGGATCGGGCTGGCCGGTGATTGTAAAGGACGTTCCGAGCAGGCGTCCAGGAAGGAAGGTAATGGATGGAATATAAAGAGCTTAAAAGCGGAATAAAGGACCACTTAAACAGCGCGGCCGAGGACTTCTTTATGGTTGGCTATTTTCTTCGGCAAATAAGCGATAATGCGCTTTTTCTTGAGGACGGCTACAAAAGTATATGGGACTTCGCAAAGGGAGAGTACGGCTTGAGCACTTCCAGCGCGAGCCGGTTTATGGCCATTAACGCCCGCTTTTCCATAGACGGCGGAGAGCACATGGCGGAGAAGTATATAGGGATGGGCGTAAGCAAGCTACAGGAGATGCTGGGACTTCCAGACGAGGAGCTGGAGAAGGTAACACAGGAAACGACGGTAAGAGAGATCCGAGCCATGAAGGCAGCCATGAAGGAGCCGCTTTCATTCTTTGGACTTCCTAAAACAGTACGGCCGGAAGGTTCCCTGCTTACCACACCAGGATGCGGCGACGGGAAATACGATTGCTTTAGCTGCTCCCGCGCTTGCGGAATAAGGCAGGAGCCGAGGCAATGCGTAGTAAGTACCTGCGGGAACCCGCAGCCTTGCGGGCTTATAGACAACGAGGAGTGGCAAAAGCGCATAGGCTACAGCCTTTACAAAGACGAGTGCCAGATGTTACACCACGAGCTGGCACCGATCCGGGAAGGCGACAAGGAACCGGCCCCCTGCTGCCGGAATTGCCAAAATAAAACTTGCTTTAACCGTTGCGACGTCGCAAAAGCGGAGGACGAGGAGGCAAAGAAAAAGGCACAGGCGGAGCTCCGGAGACAGCAGCAGGAAGCCGAGGCAAAGAAGCCGGAGCCGTCCGACAGGGATATAAAAGCCTTCTGTAGTTGGGAAAGAATAAAGCCCACCGACAATATAACCGCCGCAGCGCTTAAGGATAAACTGAGGAATGCAGGTGGAGGCGGCGGGGGCTACGATTACCAGGGAAGCGCTCGCGGAATCCGGATAAACCATAAGCGGGAAATAACCTGGGCGCAGCTTACGAAGCGAATTAAAGAGATCCAGGAGCAGGAGCTGCAGCAGCAAGAAAAAGAGTCAGCACCGACCGAGGCGGAATACTTAACGGAGTTCTACGAGCGGGATCTTTACCCAAGCACCCGGCAGCTTATCAAGGACCGGGACAAGGCAGCTATAACAAAGCTTTTTAAGCAAGAGTACGGGAACACCTACGAGAACGGTGCTCGGACAAACGGGAGTTCCTATAATTGTTATCCGGATAAGATTGTTTTTAGAAGCGCACCCGAAGATGAGGGCTTACAGATTACCTGGGGCCGCTTCGTTACGAAGCTTCTTAAACTTCTTGAGGAGCATCCGGAGATTGAGCAGGGAGCGCTTGACTACGACGCAAAGCAGAGGATGCCAAAAGAGCAGCCAGAGGAGAAGGAACCGGAAATCATAGATGCCGATTTTCGGGAGGTTAAAAACGAGGAGCCCCAGGAGCAGGAGGAACCCCAGGGGGAAGAAACCCAGGAGCAGTCAGAAGAGCTGCAGGAGCAGGAAGCGGATCCGGAATATTACGACGCCCGCGACGTAAAAGAGATACTGCGGAAGCACGAGGCGGACTTAAAGGCATACCGGGAGGTGGACGGCTTACCGGTTCCCATGATGCGCAGGCAGCGGATCCTTGTAGACGCCTTGACGCTTTTCCTTCACGAGATAGAGCAGCGGGAAATAGAGGCGGAAGGAGGCGGCGAGGATGATTAAACACGTTTTAGCGGACGGCCGGACGCTTGACAGTATAGAAGGCTTCCGGCTTCCATACACGGACGCCACAGCGGCCGCTTATCGCCTTATAGCGGGGCTTTTGGAGGGAGGTGGACAGATTGAACGCAAAACAATGGAGACGCGATATGAGGCGGCGAGGACGGCGCCAGCGGCGCATTAAACAGAGGCGCAGGGCCACAGCGGCGGCCGCCATATTGATCGCGGCTATAGCTTCCGTATTTTGCTACGCCGCATCCAGAGGCGACGACGCCCCGGAGCCGGTTATAGAGAGCCCGGAGACGGAAACAGCAACGCCGCCGACCATAGAACCGGTCACAGCAGCTCCAGAGCCGACGAAGGCGGAAACGCTTATAAAAAGTATGGACTGGGACGCGGACGAGTCTTACATATTGGCGAAGATCGCTATGGCAGAGGCCGAAGGCGAGGACACTGAAGGGAAAGCGCTTGTTATTCTTACCGTACTTAACCGGGTATGGTCGCCGCAGTTCCCCGGTACTATTGAGGAGGTCATAGCGGATCAAAACGCTTTTTCTTCTTACGGAAACGGAAGATATGACCGGGTAGAACCGGACAAAGACTGCTGGGCCGCCCTTGCGCTGGTACAGATTGAGCACTGGGACGAGAGCCAGGGCGCTCTATACTTCGAGAGGACGCCGGAGGACGGGGAAAGCACCTGGCACAGCCGGAACCTCGTTACGTTGTTTATTCACGGAAACCATACTTTTTATACAGAGAAGGAGGAGCAGGATGGAAATTAAGATCACACCGCGGAAAGCGACGGATCGCGGCGGCTACGCTTGTATGCCGCTAAAGCAGAATATGCCGCTGGGGCGCCCGGATTGGAAATTGACGGCCTGCCCGCGTTGCGGCCGGGAATGTTGGGAGCGGCCCTTGCTTAGAGTTGCGGAGGCCCAGGGAGCCGTCGCCGTTTGCACAGAGTGCGCTTTAAGAGAGGGGGCGCAGCAGGCATGAAAATGGCATTGAAGGACGGCCAGGTCCTTATAAAAGAGGCTGACAATAACCAATTTTTAATAATAAAGAGTTGGGGAAAGATGAAATGGAGCAAGGCGGAGCTTATGTTTTACGGACCAGCAGACATTGAGCTGCTTAACAAGCTTTCCGGGCTTGTAAGACTTCCGGGGCCGATAGAGCAGGTGCGCCAGCACTTAAACGAAGTAGCCGCAGCTATAGACCAGGAGAGGATGAAGGAGAAGCCGGAGCCGCTTTATAAATATCCCGTAAAGCTTCCCCTTTACCAGCACCAGACACGCGGGGCCAATATGGCGCTTATTGCCTTCGGATTGATTGAGCCGCCGGGGAAGGAGACGGCTCATGAAAAAAAATAATTACTTGACCGATACTGAGCGGCTTTTTGCAGAGGAGCGTCACGCTCTTATATATAAATTCTTAAACACCAACGGGCTGCCGGAGGACGAGTTTTACGACGTTGTGGCCTTCGGATATTTAAGAGCGGTAAGACGGTACCACCGAGAAAAGAAGCTGCAGAAGTACAGTTTTAACACCATAGCATGGCAGGCCATGAGGACGGAGACGGGAAACAAGCGGAAAGCTGACCGGATCCGGGACGCATTGATCGCCTATAGCCTTAACGATATTACGGAGGACGGAAGGGAGCTGGGGGAGTTCGTACAGAGCGTAAAAGACGGCTTCCGGGAATTGGAGGAGCAGGAGAGCCTGCAGGAGCTTCTCGCCGAGCTTATGCCAGCCCTTACCGATAAACAGCGCGGCCACATTGTAGCGACGCTTGAGGGATACAAAGCGCGGGAGGTTATGCAGCAGCAACACGAATCAATACAGGAATACCACCAGAACAACCGGGCCATAAAGAAAACGGCGCGGCAGGTATTACCGGCTTCTTTTCGCGGGGGGGGGGTATAGCGTATGCGTGGGCAGTATAACCGGAAACCAGGAAACGCCAAAAAGAAATGGACGCAGGCCGAGGAAAATTACTTGCAGGAGGCCTGGGGAAAGACCGGTCTTAAAAGCATAGCAAAGCATTTAGGCAGATCGGAAAACGCCGTAATAGTTCGTATTCAGCGTTTAGGGCTGGGGCCGGGATTGCAGGCAGGGGAGCGGATAAGCTGGAATCAATTTGTTATAGCTTTATCCGGAAAGAACGGCGGCGGCTATTTGAAAAAGAGGCTACTGGCCGCAGGCTTCCCGGTACACACGCAGATTATACGGGGCCAGAATAACGCCCGCTACACTACGGTCGATATAGACGAGTTCTGGAAGTTTGCAGAGCAAAACAAGGATCTTTTCGACTTTTCCAAAATGGCGGCTTACGCCTTCGGACCGGAACCGGAGTGGGCGACGCTTAAGCGGAAAGTTGATACGGAGCGGCTACGGAAGGGCCGGGAACATAACGACCCCTGGACGCCAGCACAGGACGCGGAGCTGAGAAGGCTTTTAAGCCTATACAGATACACCTATACAGAGATCGCGGAGAGGCTTAAGCGGTCAGAGGGAGCCATAAAACGCCGCATTATTACCCTGGATATAAAAGAGCGGCCGATCCGGCAGCCAGCCAGGCCGTGGACGGAGGCTGAGGAGCAGGAGCTTATAAGAATGCGGGAGCAGGGTTACGGCTGGGACAACATAGCGGCAGAGCTTGACCGGACGGCCCTATGCGTCCGGGGAAAGTACGAAAGACTTCTTAATCCGACCTACACAAAGCGGATATACAGAAACGCCAGGGAGGGCAGGACGAAGCACGAGCGCCAGGAGACCTGCAGCCATTTCATAAAGATAAGGGGCTGCGAGATAGGCCGGGAAACTTGCCGCTATTGCAGACATTACAAGCCCCTGCAGGAAGGGGAAAAGCAGAGAAGCGACTATATAGGCATCCGGGAAGTAAAGCCGGAGCAGATACGGGAACACCAGGCGGTCAGCGCGCTCGCATTTAACGCGGACTGGCAGCAGATAGGGGAGGGCGCAGGTATTGAGCAATAAAGAGCTTATTAAGCAGTTGGAGAGCTTGCGGGAACATTGTAACGAGATGATCGACAAAGAGGATCCGGAAGATACATGGAGGGCAGACACGGAAGCCCTAAACGAAGCTATTAAGGCCATAGCGGGCCTTAATATAGACCAAAACAAAAACGGAGGTATAAACAGAATGAGCGAGAAAACAAAGGTAACTATTGAGCACCCGGACGGACACCGGAAGGAAGTCAGCGCCGACACGGTACTCTGCTTCACGGTTGACAAGGGCGCGGAGCTTATGGCGGGCAAGGCGCGGATTATTGAAGCGCAGGAGCTATTTATAGGCAGGGACATCCCGGAGCCGATTTTTGCGGAGACTATCGGGAGCCTGCTGGCTTCCTTCGTTGAAAAGCGGCAGCAGGGCAGCCCCATGATGGCATCCTACAACCTTTACGCCATAAGCAAGATCTTAGAAGCAAAGAGCAAGGCCCTGGCAGCAGGCACGACGCCGGAGCAGAAAGAAAAAGAGTTACACGGGGCTGTTGAAAATTTATTAAAAGCAATGTTTAGCAGGTAGGAGGGATGGCATGGCAGCAGGAAAAAAGACCGCCGCCCAGGGTAAAGGCTTCGGCTTCCTTTTCGAGATGGGCTGCGGAAAAACATTAACAGCCATAGCGACAATGGGCGCGGCCTACGAGTTGGGAGCTATAAAAAAAGTATTGATTGTAGCGCCTACTTCGGTTTGCAGCGTATGGCCGAAGGAGTTCGACGAGTACGCAGACTTTAAGTACAACGTAGCGGTCCTTTTGGGAGAGAAGCAGAAACGCCTGGCTACGCTTCGAGGTTTGGCCGCCTTTCCGTTTAAGGCGCTTCTTGTCGCAGTAATTAACTACGAAAGCACCTGGAGAGAGGGACTTTTTGAGGCCCTTCTTGATTGGCAGCCGGACATGGTAATCTGCGACGAGAGCCAGCGGATCAAGGAGCCGAGCGCGAAACAGAGCAAGGCCATGCATGAGCTCGGAGACATAGCCAAGTATAAGCTTATTCTTTCCGGGACGCCGATCCAAAACAACGCGATAGACCTTTACAGCCAGTACAGATTTTTAGATCCTTCGGTTTTTGGAAGCAACTTTTACGCCTTCCGTAACCGCTACGCCATTATGGGCGGCTTCGACCGGCGGCAGATTGTAGGATATAAAGACTTAGACAAGCTGATCCAGAAAGAGCATAGCATAGCTTACCGCGTTACCAAAGAGGAGGCCCTGGACTTACCGGAGCAGACTTTTCTTACACAGTACATCACCCTGGAAGGGAAGGACAAGGAGCTCTACCAGCGGATCAAGCGGGACAGCTTCGCGGAGCTGGAGAACGGCGGCCAGATAACGGCGCCTACGGTACTTACGAAGCTTCTTAGGCTGCAGCAATTTACAGGAGGTTTTATACAGGCCGACGAGGGGCTCAAGCCGGAGTTTGTATTTAAGGGAAAGATTAACGCCCTTGAGGATATTTTAGACGATTACGTCATAAGCGCCGGAAAGAAGCTTGTTATCTTTTGCCGGTTCCGGCCGGAGATAGACCTCATAAGCGCGAGCTTGCAGAAGAAAAAGATCCGCTTCGCCAGCATTTACGGAGACATTAAGATCGAGGATCGGGGGCCGATTGTGGCGGAGTTCCAGACGAATCCGGAAACAAAAGTATTTCTTGCACAGATTGACACCGCAGGCCTGGGAATCACACTTACAGCAGCCGACACTTGCGTCTACTATAGCGAAAATTTCAACTACGCAGCATACAGCCAGAGTCTGGCCCGTATTCACAGGATCGGCCAGCGGAACCGCTGCACCTATATCCATTTAGTAGTTGAGCACAGCATAGACGAGACGATCCTTAAGGCACTGGCCAAAAAGGAGGACCTGGCAAAGACGGTCGTGGACGATTGGAGGCAGTATTTTTGATGGAGGCCGTAAAAGTAACCAGGAAGCTGGACGGAAAAGGCCGCTTAATTCTTCCGGGAGACTTCCGGGAGGCCGCAGGCTTCGCACCGGACGAGCCGGTGGAGGTGGCGCTTACAGTTATTGACGGTAAACAGGCCTTTGTTATTACAAGGAAGGAGACAAAAGCAAAATGAAATTAAACGAAGTATACGCGAAGCCGCTTAAAGAAGTCATTGAGGCACTGGAGCTTTCAGACATGAAAGTCCATACGGACGATGGCGGCAACGTAAAAGCTATTGAGCTTAAATATACAGAGAAAAGAGCAGAAGCGGAGCCAAAAACGAATCCGTGGGCATAGGAAGGAGGAAAACCATGAAAACACCGAGCAAAGAAAAGGCAGTTTGTAAGACTTGCCAGCTTATGGAACCGGAGATCGTAAGAAACGGTCGGAATCAGTTCTATTGTATGC
>CAOKWI010000002.1 GCA_948473115.1 uncultured Lachnospiraceae bacterium
ATAAAATCAAGGTTTTAGTATCAAAAAATGGGGTAGGATTTGACACTACCATTTTGCGAAAGGAGGTAACTAAAATGAATGAATCGACTGGTTCAACGATAGTTGGAATCTCAGTATATGAAAATGGTGATAAAACATCAACCACACTCCATGTTCTGAGTGACTTTGATTCTTACCATAATAATCCTGAATCCGGCAGAAGTTGTGAAGGACAGAAGGCAGAATCAATTTATGTGGGTAGCTACGACTGCTCTGACCTCGAAATTGGACAAACCATTGAAATATTTTATGGAAAGGCTATAACTACAGCAAAGGGTACTTATCAGCCTATCGCCATGATTCGTGTTTTGTCTTAAACGAGAAAGTTACTGTTAACTAGGGGGGATATTCCCCCCTCCATTAAGAAAGAGAGGAATAAGTAATTGACTAAGTTTCCAGAAACTATTATTGAAATTATTATTGTAATTATTTGCATTATCATAATCGGAATCTTGGTTGAAAAAGTCATTCATCCGAATTTCAATGCAACAGAAGCAACCAGACAATTTAAGAAAGATTTCGGCAGTATTGTCCACGTCTTGTTCAGCAAAGAAACATTGCGTCATGTATTTGACGCGTCATTGTGGGAACACTTTCATGGAATCCTGAAAGAGTACCGCCATGATGCCTTTGCACCTTCTTTGCAAGCGGATTTTTATGACAGCACACCTCGGATTTGTATTACATTTGTACCAAACCGAGAACTTACGGCAGAAGAATTGAACCGGCTTTGCCAACTGTTACGCCTTAAAATGAACCAGTATTTACAACTTTATGGACTGTGCTGGCAGAAATTTGCGGAATACCATGTGCTTGATGGCACGGTTATAATTAACATTTTCTATTCCGAATTCAAGGAAGATCTTCAACCGTTCCTTAAGCGATACCGTATCTCGGTGAAGCACAAAGCCACGGGTAACTATGGTGTTCTGCATGATGAATCCCTTGACAAGGAGATAAATAATGACAGAACCGGGCATTAAATTGGGTTTTAAACGCAAGTTATGGGAGATGGGTGTCAAAGAACCGTTTCTATGGCACCCGGATTCCGTACCCCACCTGTTAATTTCAGGTATAACAGGTGGTGGGAAATCCGTCTGCGCCCAATACATTATCAACCAGATTCTAAATACGGATGCAGTACTGTCCATAGCAGATTACAAGGCTGGCGGCGATTGGGACAACATTGTGCCAAGTTATGGTGAATATCTGGAATGTGACATAGTACTGAAAAATTTTTACGAATCCTTCCTTGCCGCCATTAAAACCAGAGAACACCACAACAGATATCTTTTATTTGACGAATTCAGCTCTTACGCGCTGTCAAAAGACACAAAATGCTTTAAAAACCTTATGCAGATGACAGGCCACATAGCATTCATGGGAAGGTGTTTTGGCTACCACCTGATACTGGTTAGCCAGCAGTTTAATTCCAAGGTCATTGACACGGCTATCAGGGAACAATTCGGAATCAAAATATATATGGGAAGTGCCATTTCAACTGAATCCGCAACCATGATGTTCCCAAACTGTGAAATTGACAAGAGCATTCACTTGCCAGCGCACTGTGGTTATATATCTCTCCCTGACACGGAACTGGACATTATCCAGATGCCACATATAGAGGAACCTTGGCGACTGAAAGAACTGCTTGTGTCAAAAGGAAACTGTCATCAATAATACAGTTGAAAGCCAGTTAATCTGTCGCCCCGCCCCCAGACGCACCCCAGTGCGTAGGGGGCGGGGAAATATTTAGATGTAGAAATGTAGGGCAACTGTTGAAATACCCTGTTTTGTGGCGATATACGGGGTTCAGGGCTTGTCAGAACCCCGTAGAATATGTAGAAAATGTAGAAAGGAATTTACATTTATGGGTGAAAAAAGAATTAATTTAAAAAGTGTAAGATGGGTGGAAATCGTATCCCGCTTAACCTCAGATACCGGAGAAACATTATTTGATGTGGATACCGCCATGGATGTTATCCAGTCAAAAGAGAAAGCAATCATGGAATACGCTTATATCATCCATGACAAAGATACCTATGAACAAGATACCGAATCACACAAAAAAGGCGATTTAAAACCCCCTCATATCCATCTACTGTTGAAATTCAAAAATAACCAACCACAAAAGGTCGGGTACATAGCACAGTGGTTTGGAATTCCTGATAATTTCATAAACTTCAAAGGAAAGAACTGGGAATCTGCCTGTTTATATCTGGTGCATATCAATACCCCTGATAAATGCCAGTATGCCATTTCAGATGTGACCGCTAATTTCGATTATCAGGAACTCATAGAAGAATACATAGCAGAACAGGAATATGATGGAAATGAAGACGATGACGGCATACCCAAGAAAGGCAGGAAGAAAAAGAAATCCGAAACTGATATCATAATTGAAAAAATTCTTTCTGGCGAAATCCGCGAGTATAACAAAACGCTGGAAATAAAGCATATGCTCCTTGTAAATTACTCCAAGAAGATTGAACTTGCATTCAAAGTCCGCTCTGAATACCTGCAAGCCACACAGAAAGATCGGCATATGGAATGTATCTATATAACGGGTAAATCAGGCTGCGGTAAAACCACACTTGCGCGCAAAATAGCTGATTCACGAAAACTCGCATATTTTATTTCGTCTGGTTCCAATGATATCATGGATGGGTACGGTCAGGAACCATGCCTTATAGTGGACGACATACGCCCCAGTGTTTTAGGACTGAGTGACCTTCTTAAGATGCTTGACCCACACACCGCCTGCTCTGTAAAAAGCAGATACAAAAATAAGTACCTGAATTGTGAACTGGTCATTTTAACCACCGTTCTGAGTATAGACACATTTTATCAAAACGTGTTTGCCGAACATGATGAACCAATAACCCAGCTAAAAAGAAGATGCAGTACTTACATAGAGATGGACAGACAGGAAATACTGGTTTCCATATGGGATAAGAAAACAATGCACTATTCAAACCCGATTGTATTCAAGAATACTGTTCTCACCGAATACATACCAAAAAGAAAGGTCTATCCAGAAGATGTATGTTCCCATGTAGCTGATACACTCCCTTTCCTGTTGCCGGATTTAATATCACTTGACAAAGCAGAAGAACAGAAATCATCTGAGGAATCAGAGAAGGAAAAGCCCCTAAAACCAAGTGAATCAACTATAAGTGAATTGGATTTTCGTGCTGTCTTGGGTGATAATACCTGCCAAAATGAAAATAATAAAAAAACGGCTGGGAAAGAAGAAAACCATTCGCCAACATACACGCCAGAATCAAAGCAGAAATAAAACAGAGAAACACTTTTGCTATGATACAACAATCTTATATATTGACGAAAAATGAGCGAGGAGGAACAGTATACATATAGGACACTACCTCTTAATCACTCAACCGCCTAAACACCCAATTACTCAATTACTTAGCTTATAAATCCCTATATTCCGTTATAAGCAATGGAAATTTCTAATTCTCAATTAATTATATTGCAACAAGCAGTCGAAAGCGGTATCATTAATATAGACAGTGTGCTTGATAAGCTTATGTCAACAAAAAGAGAACAGATATTAAAGATACACCCCTATGCAATTACACCGCCTGCAACAGAAAGCGGACGCTGGCAGACTTGCTATAAGGATGCCACAGGGAAAAGAAAGAATATCAAAGCACAGACAAAAGAGGAATTATTGGATAAATTGATTCCACTATATTTCGCAAATTCGCACATTGACAATTTAACATTCTACGGACTTTATGAGGAATGGCTGGATTACAAGAGCACTGTTTGTAACAGTCCCAATACCATAAAACGACACCAACAGCATTACCGGAAATACTTTGAACCGTCTGCCTTGCATGATATGAAAATCAAAAGGATTGATGAACTCTTGCTGGAAAAGGAATGCAACCGGATTGTAAAAGAATTCAATCTGCCCCGTAAAGAATGGTGCAATGCAAAAGGTATCTTAAACGGTATGTACGAATATGCCATGCGGAAGAAATACATTACAGAGAATCCCATAAATAAAGTGCAAATTCTGGTAAAATACCGACAAGTGGTGCACAAAACCGGGAAAACAGAAACCTATAATTCAGAGGAATTAGCTTCTATAAATGATTTTCTTGATCAAATGTATGAGGAAACCTCTGATGCTTCATTTCTTGCAGTTAAGATAAATTTTTTGCTGGGTCTGCGTGTGGGCGAGTTAGTTGCCTTGAAATGGAGTGACTGGTGTGATGAAAACCACTTACATATTGTCCGTGAAGAAATCAGAAACCAGACAGATAACAGTTATACGGTTGCGGAACACACCAAGACAAATCGAGACCGTTTTGTGATATTGGTTCCAAAGGCAATCGAAATTCTGCGAAAAATCGACAGACAAGGCGAGTATATTTTTATGAGGGATGGCAAACGAATTACATCCATACGCATTGCCACCATTCTTCGGAAATATGCAAGGCATGAGGGAGTAGCTCTCAAATCCAGTCATAAGTTAAGAAAGACCTATGCCAGCAACCTTAACGCAAACGGCGTTCCGCTGGACTGCATCCGTGAAATGCTGGGGCATAGCAATCTGAATACCACTTTAGGGTATATCTATAATCCCCTGACTGAAAACCAGACCTATGACCTCATTACAAAGGCATTACAGTAGAACAAATATACTGTCTACAACTGTCTACAGATTTTTAGACATACAAAAAGAGCGGAAACCTTGTAAATATCAAGGTTTCCGCAACTTTTCACCAAGCTGCTGACGGGAATCGGACCCGTGACCTCCGCACTACCAAAAAGCAATAACGCTTTATCCATGTTATCACGGTTTTGCCTGATGTTGCGTGAAACGCTGTAATTATGCGGAGTTCTTTTCACAGCTTTACTTGTCATTGTCCAATTCTCCGTAACTTTAACAACACAACGGTAACACAAACTCCACATGTTGTCAATCGAAATCTAAAACAGCCCCAACCGCAAGGGTCAAGGCTGATTCCTGTTTAGCCGTCTATTTCTTTCAATCTCGACAACCATTTCTTAATTGTGCCGCTTTCAAACAAATCGAGTAACGCTCCTTGAATATAGCGTTCTGCCCGAACCGCGCACACAAGCAATGCCATAATAGATTTACCGTCCATGCGGGAAACATCCGCATTTTGTATGGATTCGATTCCGGCTGATATACCGTTCACTCTTAAAATATCTTGATAATGCCCCAGTTCGTATTCTGGATGGTTCTCACCAAAGTTGTATACTTCTTCCTCGAAGTCGGATACAAGAGGAACATATGCTATGTACGGCATTGGTTCTCCACTATGGATAGTCCAGTCATTAGAAGTATTCTTTTCAATCTCTGGCAGATAACCCGTCAATGCCTGATACATATTCAATCCCCCGCAATCTTTTTCAGTAACCGTATGATTTCCTCATTCTGCCGCATTAAGATGAAATTCTGTTCCACTTGCGCCCTTGCTAATTCAAGGGAGAACGTTTCGTTTGCACTGCCAGTTAGCAGACTGCCGAATGAATACATCTTGGAACCTGCCAGACTTCCGGCTATCTCTTTTGCCGAATTGATATTCTTGCGTCTTATATCAGCTTCGGTGTAGCTGTCGAAGTCCAGTCCGAACTTCTCCATAGCCGCCCTGTCTTTTGCCTCCTGCTTCGCTTGCTTTTCTGCCGCCTTATCCTCTGCACTTTTACCAAACATAGATTTTAAACCTCCGTTTCTTTTTGATGCCCTTACTATACCCAATTTTTAGGGAAAAGGGCACAGGCAATTAGCCGTCCACCCACATAATAAAATCAATCTTTTTAGCGTCCGTAAAGCCGGTGTGAGGGTATTTATCATTAAACAATCGGAGGATAGTTTGTCCGTCGGCTGAATCCAAAAATTCATAGAACCGACTGCAATACTCATGGTACAGCTTGATAATCTCCTTTTGGCGGGCAAATGTATCTCCGCCGTAGCCGGGGAGTTTCATCTTGAAATGGTTCTCTGCAACAATCTTATCCCATATAGGTCTGTTTGGATTGATGACGTGTATCAGCTTACTGGAAAACGATAATTCAAGCTGCCCCTCGGCTTCTTTCAAATAGTCCAGTGTTTCCTCGAAAGTAACCCCCTTGTCTTTCTTCTGTTCGAGAAACAAGTAGAACCTATCGTAATACTGGCTCGTTCTGGAACGCATGACAAAGAAGTTATTAAAAGCTCGCTGAAAGTCCTTGTCGGTGGAAACATCTGTCCAGTAAAGGCTGTCCATGATACGTTTGTATTTCTTCATACCGATAAGCAGTTTTTCGCTATCGGATAATATTTGTTCGGCTGTCTGAACACTTAGCATGATATCTAATCAACTCCCTGCACTTTCTGTGCTGAATATTCATAGATACATACTATCATGCAACAACTCAAATATCAATCACTTTTTCACATCATTTCTGCATTGAATATCAATTCACTATGTGTCATAGATTAGCAATACCAACACACATTATAATGTACTCAAAATGTATGGAGGTATTGAGACTATGGAAAAATTCGTTGTAGTACCAAAGGAAGATAAAGCCGTAACCATGACTATCCGCATAGACAAAGCATTACAAGAAGCATATAACGAACTCTCCACAAAAACCAATCGTTCACGAAATGAGCTGATTGGAATGGCTCTGCAATATGCCCTCGACAACATGGAGATTAAGAGCAAGGAGTAAAACAACAAATAAGAGCCGTTGGATTGTATCCTCTGGCTCTCATTTGCATTATGCTTGTTTACGCTTATTATTCACTAAGAAATCATTCAGTTTGTTAGCGGCTTCTGTGTTCTGCTCCTCGAATGAATGAGCGTATATATCCATTGTCGTAGAGCTTTTCGCATGACCTAAAATCTTACTGATGTCGATTATATTCACTTCCAGATAATTCAGTAGAGTAGCACATGAATGCCGTAACCCATGCAAGGGGATTTCTGGTAACGGTTCTAACTGCTGTTTCTTCGCTTCTTCGGGGTTTTCCCTCACCCATTCGTTATATCGCCTTATATGGCGCTTATACGCTTGATATGAGGTGGAACGCCCCATCAGCTTGCCATCATCTTGTATGAATAGATTTCCGTCCCCTTGCCATGCTGTACCGAGACTGAACCGATATTGATTGTACTCGCTTTTATACTGCTTCAACAAAGGCACCAAATCAGCGGGAAATGTTACAGTGCGGATTGATGTTGCCGTTTTCGGTTTCTTGATAACCGTTCCTTCCTCTCCCTTGCCGACCGACTTTGAAATACTGATTGTGTGATTCTCAAAATCAATATCGTTCCAGTGGAGGGCAAGCGTCTCGCCTTTTCGGAAACCGCAATACAGAGATAATGTATAAAACACTTTCAACTGTAACGGCAGCTTTCTTGATTCCGTATAATCTGGCACAAGATAGTATTTGCCGGTATCGTCTTTCCGTTCATGCCCTCGGACAACCGTTTCAAATTCCATATCCAATGATTGCAGGAACATCAACGACTGTTCGGGAGTGAAATACTTCAGCGTGGTTTCTTCGTCCTTATTTTTTGCCAGCTTCGCATCTCTGCATGGATTAACTTGTATCATCTGCCACCGTACCGCAGTACGGAACATACCGCTTAAAACATTCTTCACTTTCTGGATTGAACCATTTGCAAGAGTGCCGACCAACGATTTATAAAATTCCTCAATCACTGGCGGCTTTATCCTTGCTACCTTATACCGCCCGAGAGCAGGTACAATCTTATTATTTACAATCTGCACATAACCGATATATGTAGAATACGCTAAATCTTCTTTTCGGGATTCTAACCACTTCTCGGCGAAGTCTGCAAAGGACATTTCCTCGCCCTCATAGCTTTCGCCATTCTTTAATTTATCTTCCCATTCGATAGCATATTTTTTCGCTTCTTTTTCCTGCTGTTTCATGGAAATATTCTGATTGGGCTTGAACGTGATAACCTTATCTTTACGTTTGCCTGTTTCCTTGTCATACCATAAGGACACTTGTATACGATAGACGACCTCGCCATTCTTTTTCTCTTTTCTCTGTAAGGATGCCATTTAATCAACCTCTTTCTTTAACAACCCCTTGTAGCGATAGAAAGTAGCTTTATTCATCTGCAATTCCCTCATCAACTCAAAGGGTCTTTTTTCTCCACGCTCCACCGCTTGATACCTCTCTGCAAATTCATTCAAGGGCATTACTCGGGGACGACCGTAATCGCTCCACTCCCCTCGTGCCTTCTTTGCTTCGATTCCCTCGCGCTGTCGCTTTTCCTTTTTTTCCAATTCAGCCTGCGCCATACTTGCGTATAACTCAATCATCATATTGTTTATGGTTTCCAACATCATCTTTGCCATTGAATTCTCCATATTCTCAATCGGGAGTAGGGTAGTAGGCAATTCTAAAACCATGACACGGATATTATTGTCCTGATAGAACCGCAACTCATTCAGAGTAGCTTTTTTATTTCTCCCCAGTCTGTCAAGCTCCGTTACAATTAACGTATCTCCACTTTCGAGGATTTCTTCTTTCAACATCTGATAGCGGGGGCGATTGAAGTTCTTGCCCGTCTGCTGGTCTGTATACACTTTACTTTTGTATAACTCAATGTCATGCTCTGCACAATACTTTGTAATCTCTGCGATACCTCTATCGAGGTGCTGGTCTGCTGTACTCGTTCTGTGATAAGCAACCGTTTTCATTTGCATTTCCTCCAATCTTAGAACTCTGATTTGATGTAAGATACGCCGTCCAAACTATCCAATCCATTTTCAAAGATTTCGTCTGTCATCTGCACGAAGTACAGAGCCGCAACTCTTTCCATCATCTCACTTGTAAACATTTCGTAGGGGCACAGCTTTTCTGTATCGAAGTCGGCGAACATACAGCCGTACCCCTTATTTTCCATGTCTTCAATTTTACTTTCTAGCAACTCAATTCTTGACATATCTGGCAACCTCCTTTTTCTAAAGACTATCGAACATTTGTTCTGTTCTTGATTATATCTTCTCCAATCAGTCTTAAAAAGTCAACAGCCAATTTCAAGAATCCTTAAAAATAATTTCACAAAGATTTCAAGCATTTTTTCACAGCAATTTTGATGTGCTTATAAAGTGTACATTGTTAGCATAGTGTATTCACATGTTCCCGCCTACTACCCGATACCGTTCAGATAGTCACAGAACCTATCGTAATTGATAAGGTACTTCTTTCCGGCTCTGATATGAACGATTTTATTCTCCAGACACAAATTTCTAAGGTGCATATAGGAAAGCCCCGTCAGCTCCACCATTTCCTTGATTGACTTCATGACTGGAAGTTTCTGTAACTCCCCATTGTCCGTAGACTGTTTATTATTATCGCCCTCGATTACTCTAAAATTATTTTTTACTGCTGTTGTCGCATTTCTCATTTTTGTATGCTCCCTTCATGGATAGGGATACAATACAAATTCTTCTGGAATAGCTGTATTGTTATCCGTTAATAGTTTTTTCCAACTCGGATAACTTGTACTGAACTTAGCAACCACTTTTATTATTTTCTCAATTTGATTTTTGCCTATCTCTGGCACTTATATTACATTACCCTTGAAACTGCATTACCTCTGAAACATCATTTCCCCAAAATGAAGGTCTGGATTCATTGGCTGTGTCAGCTTCATCTGCCCGAACTGCTTTCATAAAGTTGTCAGTTCGCTTGTTAAGTCTGCGAAGCCTTGCACCTTGATGAAACACTTCCGCACATTTTTTTCCATATTCTTTCTGCGTAATATTCATTGCATGTTCGAATGCTTTCTGTGCGTCTGATTTAGAGCCATCAACAGCTTTTGCCCTCTGATTTTCATTTACCATATCCGCATAAGCCGGATACTGCGATAATGATAATATCGCTTTGCAACCGACCACACCAGACTGTAAAGCCTTATTTATTACTGTAGTAATCTGAAGAGCGTTCGCCTTATTGTTTGCCCTCGGCAGATTACCCATGATTTGTAATAGCATAGTTTGTACAGCTCCCGAATCATCTTTTTCGCCGGAAAAGTCGTACTGTGCATTTTTAGCTTCATTCAGTTTTGCGAATATTTTTTCGTAAACAACTGCATTATCATCTATCAGTTGCTGGAGCTTCTCTACATACATACCTAAAATACGTTTCACATAAACACCGTCCAAGCTATTACAATCTTTGTAAAAACTCTTAACATCATCAAATAAAGTGGTTATGTTTTCGTTAGTAGCTTTTTTGATTCTGTTAAGCAGATTATTGTATCTTGATATTACATTTACAGCCATTGTTTTATTCCTCCCAATCTTCCTCGTCTGGACTTTCTTCCCAGTCCGTATTTTCGTCTTCATTATTTTCAGTTTCTTTCTGATAGGGTACTACCCTAATTACAACCGGCTCAATATCTTCCATATCCTCTGACAGAAATACAGCATTGTTTCCATAGGCTTTATCAATTAGGTATGCGTTCGCCTTGAATCTATCACGGCTATATCTATCATTTGCAATTTGAATGATATTTTCAAGAGCCGTAACCGTAGCAGATTTTAATAATGTTTTGAAACGTTCCCGTTCCTCTTTTTCCTCTGGTGTCTGCCGTGGACGACCAGACTTATTCCCACTCACTCCTTTCTGAAAGGGCATATTCATTCACCACCTTTACAAATAGAAATCTGTTTTTCCCTCATGCCACATACGAATAAATTTTTGCCGAACATCATCCTTTTTCAATTCTTTCAATATCTCCTTTTTTGAATTTATTTCGGAGGATAAGTTGGCGATAACTTTGTAGTATGCGTCCAGTCCCGTCTTTGGTTCATTCCGCAACGTTACACTTGTTTCATATCTCTCAAACACCATATATACATCACACTCCTTTATACAGTATTGTTTTTTTATTGTTTCTTTTCCTTATCTCTTTCCTAATTATGGAATAAACTTCAAATTGAAAAATCTTAACAATCATATCATCAACACCTATTCACCCCACTATAAACCCTATATAACCTATCATTTGGCAAACTCTCTACACATTCAAAAAACATTGAAAAAGTGACTATAATAGTCAGATTTTGAAGCCTTTTATCCTGCCGCAATGTGGAATTTTTTAAGCGTCTTCAAAACGTCTTCGGGTAGACCTAACTCTTTTTTTCTATATTTGTATATAATTTCGTCTGTGCGGTCTTTAACGGTCGGGTCTTTCTCTTGCCTTTTTTTGTACCACTTATGTAACGCTCGTCTAAAACACTCTATATCAACTATGATTTCCTTATGACGCATAACAGTATCAGATATTTGTTTTCCGCTATCACTCCAACGAAGGCTCTCATATAAAGTAGTTACACAATTTGTCAAATAAGGCTTTATTTGTTGCTCGATAAGTTCTTCCTCTAATACTCGTTTATACTCACAACACAATATATCAAGAGATTTACTGGATAAAATATTTTCTATTGTTCTCCCGTCTTCCCCAAATAGAGCATTGAGAGTTTTATCAATAAAGGCTATTTCCAAACGAAATATACCTTGTGCAAGAGGAATTTCTTGTCTTTCAAAATCGTCAGATTTGTCATATAGCTTCAATACATGGTAGTGTTGACGTTCATATCCAATTCCCGTATTATCCTTTTCGCACTTTGAGCCTTTCTTACGTTTCCGATACACTTTTGTTCGGTCAAGAGCCATGTCAAATAAATGTGTCATTTGTGATGGTGTTGCTTTGCCCACACAGGGCAAAGTTATGTTTACTTCTATCCGAGTTATTCTTAACTTTCGGATATATTCATCTGAATACTTATCCTGTAACTGCTTTTTCAAACGAGTCTTTAGATACTCCAACACATCATTCCTAAGTATTTCTAGCTTTATGGCATCTACTATACCAAAAGGCTTTCTATTGTCCGCACGCAAATAATGAACGGGATTGATAGAACCACTTATCATACCGCCTTTTCCCTTGATTTCTACAATAGACTTAGGCTTTTTTGCAGTGTTGGGGTTCTTTTCCTCAAAATCCAAATCCTTAATTCCATCAAGACCTATTTTGTACTGATAGTCTATACCATCATAACCGCTCTGACACTTTTTCGTATTCAGCCTAACCTTTGTATCTGTAGTTCCCAAGACTTGTTTTTCTCCTTTCTCCAATAATCGGTAATAAAAAAGGAGAAGCAAAAAGACTGCCACTAACGACAATCTGCTTCTCCTAAAGCTACTCTATATAAAATTTTACTTCTCGCTTCCTATTATCTTATATTATATCCAATAAATTCCTAAAAGACAACAGCTTTTTAATATTTTTTTGTTTCTTTTTCTGCTTTTATCCATTTTTATTTTTCTTGCATAAAATCATTCCCGGTCCTGCCCTTGTAGAATCGATTTTAAGGCGGTTATAATTTCAATCTGGGGAAATCTCGCAGAATGGATATTAAAAATGAATTTGCCCGCTTTCCGGAGGGGAGAACAAGGATATTTCCACTCTTTTCAACATAACAACATATTTTCCACAAATTCCATGTTACAGACGTTTCAACACGTTCAAAACAGAGTGAAAAAAGAGTAACTTATCCGTTCGCTCTGTCCGATAATGAAATAAAGACCTTCCGAAGCCTCACACCTCGAAAAGCCTTTATTTTCGCCCTTTTCAGAGCTACCTAGCGGACTTGAACCGCCGACCTCATCCTTACCAAGGATGCGCGCTACCGACTGCGCCAAGGTAGCTTAGTAACAAATTTTTGAACTGCTGGCTTCATCCCTACCAATGCGACGCTCTACCGACTGAGCCACAGCAGCAACGCATGACTGCTTTCGCAATCACCAAGAGTTATTGTATCAGACGCATTTCCATTTGTCAACAACAATAATTTTTATAGGATAAAAAATAGTTCCCTCCAGGTCGAAAGGAACCATTTTTCAGAAAGACCGAAAGCAATCCCATCATTTTTAATTGCTTTTTCCACACAATTCCCGTATGATCTGCTGATGCACGAAGGATTTCATCATCTCCGGACTCACATGAAAGCATTCTTCCGTGCTGATACTCAGCATATACGTCAAAAGACCTGAGAAAATCGTGTATACCATGAACTCCATAGGCAGGCCGCTCCGTATTTCCCCCCTGTCCATACCCTGCTGCAGGATTTTTCCGAAAACATTTACGGGATGATATCTCCTGAAGGAGTCTGACATCATTTTCTGACGTACCTGCCGGCTGAAATCAGAATTGTCTGTCAAAATATGCACCATACGGATAAAACAATATTTTTTGTTGCTCTCCCTGTCTATCTGGTACAGCAGCCATGCCAGCTGCTTTTCAAAGCTTTCCTGCTTCTGAAGTTCCTGCTCCAGTATACGGAAGATCCGCCGGATATGAAACACCACCGCACAGGCAAAGATTTCTTCCTTGGTGTCAAAATAATCATATGCCGTGCCTTTCCCGATCCCCGCACGGTCGGTGATGGTGGAGACACGTATGCTTGACGCATCCTCTCCTTCCTCTATCAGCTGTATCACCGCATCATACATCTGCAGCACCTTGGGCGGGATCTCCTGGAACTCCTCCAGCCCTGTCATCTTAGCCATAGTCCTACATCTCACCTTTCTGCTTCTTCTCTTAAATCCCAATATCATAAATCTCTATGCGGTTTCTGATCATCCTTCATCTCCCGCCGGACATACAGGCGTATTCTTCTCCCTTATCATGACGTCGTAGACGCAGGGAATCACCACCAGTGTCAGCAGCGTACCGTAGAGCAGGCCGCCGATGGTGACCACCGCCATGGGCTTCCCCATCTCAGAACCCATATCGTTGCTGAACACCATGGTGGAGAGCGCCAATATGGTAGTCAGCGCTGTCATCAGCACGGGGCGAAGCCTGGTGCGTCCCGCTGTCAGGATCGCTTCCCGCTTCTCCATGCCCCCTGCCCGGAGTTGGTTCATATAGTCGATCAGCACGATACCATTGTTTACAATGATGCCCGCCAGCATGACAAAACCGATCATGGCGATGACGCTTACCTCACTGCCGCTGATGTACAATCCCAGGAAGCCTCCTGTAAAAGCCAGAGGGATGGTAAACATGATGATAAAAGGGGACAGCAGGGACTGGAACTGCGCCACCATGATCAGGTACATGAAGGCAATGGCAAGGACAAGCATCAGCACCATCTGTTCCATGGCATCCTCTATCGTCTCATTTTCACCGGAAAATACCAGCTGATAGCCGCTGGGAACCTCATAATCCGCCAGCGCCTTCTCCACATCGTCCGCCACAAGCCCTACGTTATAGCCTTCCGCAATGGCTGCGGACACCTGGACATACCGGGTCTGCTCCACACGGTTGATGGAGGTCAGGGCATAGGCGGGCTCAAAGGATGCCAGTTCGGACAGGGGAACCTTCACGCTGTCACCGTCCTCATCCGTGCCCTTGATCTCAATCTCTTCCACCAGTGCCCTGGTCAACTCAATGTCGCTGCCGTTCATCACATAGACACTGTAATCCTTATCTGCCGCCACCAGCGTGGTAGCGCTGCTGGCCTCCGCAAGCTTCGCGGAAATCTGGGTAAATACCTGTGCAACCGTAAGACCGTAGTTTACCGCCTTATCGCGGTCAATCAGCACACGGAGTTCCTCGTCAGCCTCCTCCAGACCGTCGCTGACATCCGCAGTGCCCTCCACATTCTCCAGGATCGCCGCCACTTCCCCGGCAATCCGCTGCAGCGCATCCAGGTCACGTCCCCGCACCTGGATCGAAATGCCGCTTCCGCCCAGGGCAGTCATATCCATGCTGGAGGTATCAACGGTAATCTCCGCGTCCAGCCCGGCGGTCTTTTCCTCAATGATATCCCCGATCTTCTCGTTGCTCATGGACTTGTCATCCCTGGTCACCACATAGATGGCAGTGACATTTTCCGCCCCGCCGGAGCTGCTGCCCCCCAGGAGCGCCATATTGCCGCCGCTCGTCATGGCGCCCACATTCTGGACATCCTCTATGGAAAGGATTGCGTCCACCACCTGGTCTGTCAGGGCTGCCGTCTCCTCCAGTGTGGCATCCTCCGCCAGTTCCACAGTGACCGTCAGCTGGTTGGAATCCATATCCGACATAAAGGCAGTGCCGTTGGTAAATGCCAGTGCCACACTTGCCGCCAGCAGCGCCAGTACGATGACAAATACCACCGGCTTCCCCTTCAGGGAAATTTTCAGCAGTTTCTCATACCCTTTCACCAGGCCGCCGAACAGTCTGCCCTCCTTCTGCTCCTTTGTCTTTGCCAGCATTTTGGAGGACATGGCCGGCACAACGGTCATGGCGATCACAAGGCTGGCAAGCAGCGAGTAGGCAATGGTCAGACCCATATCCACAAACAGCTGCCTGGTGATCCCTTCCGTAAACACAATGGGAAGGAACACACAGACGGTAGTCAGCGTGGATGCCATGATAGCGCCGGATACCTCTTTCGCTCCCTCCATGGCAGCTTCCTTAACCGCATATCCCTCGCTCCGCAGGCGGTAGATATTCTCAATCACCACGATGGAGTTATCCACCAGCATACCGATGCCCAGCGCCAGGCCGGACAGGGAAATGATATTCAGCGTCACTCCGCTGAAGTACATACATACAATGGCAGTCACAAGGCTGATGGGAATGGAAAACGCCACCACCAGCGTAGGCCGCAGATCCTTTAGAAATACGATCAGGATCAGGATCGCAAGAAGACCACCAAAAAGGATATTGTTGATGATGGAGTCCATGACCAGATCGATGTATATTCCCTGGTCCATCAGCGTGATCAGGGAGAGGTCAGGGTTGGCCTCCGTCAGTTCCTCAAACCGGTCCGCCAGCAGGTCGGAGACCTCCCCTGTGGAATATCCGGTCTGCTTCTGGATGGTCAGCATGATACCGGCGCTTCCATCCACATTGGCATAAATCTCATCGGAATTATCGGTGTAAAATACGTCTGCCACATCCCCCAGGGTGATCACGGGCACCCCGTCCATGTGCAGATCCAGGAGCGGCATGGTCTGGAGTTCCTCCACGGTGGAGGGCTTATCCCCCACACGGACCATATAATCAACACCTTCCTCCGTCACATAGCCCGCAGGCATGGAGAAATTCTGCGCTGTCAGCAGCCCTTCTATGGCTTCCACTGTGAGAATGCCGTTCAAATCCGCGGAATCATAGGCATTCTGTCTGGCATCCTCCAGCTGCTCCTCACCCTCTTTCAGCTGGTCTTCCGCATCCTTCATCTGATCCTGGGCATCCTTCAGCTGGTCAGCCGCACTGTTGAGCTGGTCTTCCGCATCCTTCATGGCATCCCAGCCGCTGTCGATCTGCTTCTGCGCCGCGTCCAGCTGGGTGCCGGCCACCCCCATCTGGTACTCTCCCAGGGAGAGGGATGCCTTGCCGTTGGCAAATTCAATAGCGGCTGTCATTTCACCCTTTTCCAGTTCAGAGAGCCCTGTATTGATGGCAGCGATGGCCGTATCCAGGTCAGCCATACCCATGGCTGCCATCTGCTGTTCGATCATTGCGGCGTAGCCTGCATAGCCGAGGCCGGAGGTCTGGGCGTTCAATGCGGACGCCATATTCTGCCTCTGGGCTTCCAGCTGCGTCTTCTGGGCTTCCAGTTCCGCCTTCTTCTGCTCCAGGTCAGCCTTATTCTGCACCAAACCGGCTTTCTGGGCTTCCATTCCGGCAATCAGATTACCCACGGAATCCCTATCCGTCCAGTCGATCATGGCCAGGATCTCTTCGTTCCCGCCAAGGGCTGCCGAGAGAGCCGCCTTCAGCCCCTCGACCGCGGCGCTGTCTCCCGACTCCACTGCCGCCTCAAAGGTGTCCTTTATCATGGAAAGACCGCTGACAGCTCCCTCCATCTGGGCGATCCCTGCGTCAATCTGCGCCATTCCCCCATCGATCTCGGTCATTCCCGCGTCGATCTGGGCAATCCCCGCGTCGATCCGAGCAATCCCGTCCTCCAGCTGCTTCGCCGAGGTCAGACTGCTTTTCAGATTATCAAGCTGGGATTTCAGCGTGAGCAGTTCCGTCTTCTTCGCCGCCAGTTCCGCCGAAGTCTTGGCCTGCGCCGCCTCCAGCTGCTCCTTCCCTTCCGACAGCGCATCCTTTCCATCGTCCAGCTTACTCTTGTTTTCATCCAGTTCCTTCTGTCCGTCCACAAGCTCCTGCCTGCCGTCCTCCAGCTCCTTCCGTCCGTCGTTCAGCTCCTTCCAGCCGTCAGAGATCTCTTTCCTGCCGTCCTCCAGCTGCTGTCTGCCGTCCTCCAGCTCCTCCTCGGCCTCCTCCATCTTATCGTCAATGGCCGCAAAAATTTTCTCGTTCAGTTCGTCCACCTTATCCTGCCGGATGATCACATGCACGCTCTCCTCCAGCAGACCGGTGGCGCTGACACTTGCCACCCCTTCTATGCTTTCCAGTTCAGGCATAATGGAATCCTGGACATAAGTGCTGATCTCTCCCGTGTCCATGCCGTCCACACCCACTGCCGCGATCATCACGGGCAGCATATCGGGGTTCAGCTTCATGATAATGGGATTGCCCACGGAATCATCCCAGTAACTCTTGATCTGATCCAGGCTCTCCCGGATCTCAAGTGAAACCGCATTCATATCTGCGGTCTGGGCAAACTCCAACACCACCATGGAATAATTTTCCGCAGATATGGAACTGATCCCCTCAATATTGCTGACCGTCGCCATACTGGCTTCCACCGGCTGGGTTACCACCATTTCCACCGTCTCCGGGCTGGCGCCAGGATATGTAGTCATGACAATGACATAGGGAAGGCTGATATTGGGCAGCAGGTCAGCCGTCATCCTGGTGAAGGATACTACGCCCAGGATGATCGCCAGCACAACGCCCACCAGTACCGTATAGGGCTTTTTTACGCTGAATTTTGAGATCATCGCTCTTACTCCTGTACTATAATTTGTTCTGTCGCTCATTCCGTCCGACCAGTCGGTCGGTTTTTCTATCAAAAAGAATTGTGAAAAACAGCAGAAAACATGATCTGCCGACTTTCCACTGTCACGAATTATAGAACCCTGACTGTTTAAAGTCAAGGTTCCATACTTTTTTTAATACTTTTATTATATTTATAATATTTTTCTTATTTTTGCCTTCAGTCTCTGCAATGCATTGTCGGTGGCCTTCTCCTCCCGCCCCAGTACCCTGGCGATCTGGGAATAACTCATGCCTGTCATGTAGAGGTCGAGCACTTGTTTTTCAAAGTCGCTCAGTTCCGTCTCTATGGTTTTCTCCAGGTAAGCCACCCGCTCCTTGTCCAGCACCAGCTCCTCCGGGCTGAGTTCCGCCCTGTCGGCGAGCAGCTCCGCCAGGGTGCTTTCCTCCCTGCCCTCCTGGTTGGTGCTGCCTGCATCCAGCGAAACATATGTGTTCAGGGGGAAATGCTTCCGCCGCTTCGCCGCCTGCACCGCCGTGTACATCTGTCTGCTGATGCACAGTTCCGCAAAGGTAAAGAAACTGGCGTCCCTTCCCATGTCATAATCGCGGACTGCCTTAAACAGGCCGATCATGCCCTCCTGGATCAGGTCGTCGCTGTCCGCCCCCAGGATGAACATCGACCTTGCCTTACTCCGCACCAGGTTCTTATACTTGTCACAGATATAATCCATAATGGCATCCTCCCCGTGACGGAGGCGGTCTATCAGTTCTTCGTCCGTATATGATTCATAATCCGCATTTTTATATACCACTGCCTTTCCCCCCGTTCCCCTGGTACACCGTCCGGCAAATAACTTAGGGAAATGCTGATTAAAGCGTTTCCTTAGTTCCTTAGAGCATGCGCTGTCTCACGATCTCGTACGCCAGCACGCCAGCCGCCACGGAGGCATTCAGGGAATCGATATCCCCCCTCATGGGAATGGCCGCCGTCATATCGCACTTTTCCTTCACCAGCCTGCCCACTCCCTGTCCCTCGCTGCCGATCACAAGGCCAATAGGTCCTTTCAGATCCAGCCGGTACATGGTGGTTCCATCCATATCCGCGCAGACAAACCAAAGTCCTTCCTTTTTCAGTTCCTCAATGGTCTTTGCCAGGTTGGTTACCCTGGCTACCGGCGTGTAATTTAGTGCTCCCGCGGAGGTCCTGGCCACAGTGGCCGTCAGCCCCACCGCCCGGTTTTTGGGGATGATGACGCCATGGGCTCCCGCCAGGTTTGCGGTGCGGATGATGGCGCCCAGGTTATGGGGATCTTCAATATTATCCAGCAGAAAGAGAAAAGGAGGCTCCCCCTTCTCCCTGGCTGCCGCCAGGAGATCCTCCACCTCCGCATACTCATAAGCGGCGGCAACGGCAATCACCCCCTGGTGCTTACCCGTATCCGACATCTGATCCAGCCGCTCACGGGTCACATACTTCACCATGACATCCCGCTTCTTTGCCTCCCGTCTGACGGTCATGACAGGACCGTCCTGGCAGCCGTCCAAAATATATAATTTGTCTATTGTCCTGCCGGAGCGGAACGCCTCGATCACGGCGTTCCGCCCCTCAATGGTAAATTCTTCATATGCCATATGCTTTCTCCTTTTCCGTCCTGCCGCCGCAGCCACACCTCCATTGTATCAGTCCAGACTTTCCGCCATGCCGCCTTCGGCGGCACAAACAATTCATGAAACCAAAACGTAAGGAACGCCATTCACACTTCCATATTGACCAGTTCAAGGCCTTTCCGCACCAGTTCCAGCGCTCTGTCCATGCGGTCCGTCAGGTAGAGATGGCCGATCACCGCCTCGAATCCTGTGGCTTTCAGGTAATCTGCCACGGAAGCATTTTTCGCCGTGGTATGGGGCTTGGAATTTTTTCCCCTGCGGTAAACGGACTTCTCCTCCTCGGAAAGGCTCTCCATCAGCGCCTGAACTATCCTGGACTGGGCGTTAGCACTGACGTATCTCACAACCGTCCTGTGAAGTTCGTTCACCGGACGGTTTGCCCTCCCCACTACCACCGTTCGGATAATGAGATCATAGACCGCATCCCCGATGTAGGCCAGGGCCAGGGGGGAATACGTCCTGATATCCTGCTGTTTTCCCGGGAAGGCGGCCAGAATTTCCGCCCGGAGTCCATCCGCACCGGTATTGTTGCTCGACTCTTCCTGTATGCTGGCACAGCCTTCTGCTTCCTGTATGCTGGCACAGCCTTCTGCCCCCTTTACGCTTTCTTCCATTTCACGCCCTCGCGGGTATCTTCCAGCACAATACCCTTTTCCAGCAGTTCATTCCTGATGGCATCTGCCCTGGCAAAATCCTTCTCCTTCTTCGCCGCCCTGCGCTCCTCGATCTTTTCCAGAATATAGCTTTCCAATTCAGCATCCACGCCATGGTCCGCTTCCCTTGCGGCATGGGCCGTGGTCAGGTTCAGGGAAAGGACCTGGTCAAAACTCTCCGCCAGAGCATACTTGGTGGCATCCGTCATGTCCGCCTTCAACATATCATAGAGCACGGTAATCGCCATGGAAGAATTCAGGTCATTGCACAGGGCCGCCTCAAACTGTTCCCTGTACTCTCCGAACTTTGCCTGGTCTACCTCGCCTTCTTTCTGTAGGCTGCCGATCTTTTTTACCAGTTTATCGTATGCGGCAACCATATTGTCCAGGTTTTCGTAAGAAAATTCCAGCGGCTTACGGTAATGGGACTGCAAGCAGAACAGCCTGTAAACAATGGGGTCGTAACCCTTGGATTCCAGAAGCGACACCGTGAGGAAATCTCCCTTGGACTTGCTCATCTTGCCGGATTTATCATTTAAATGATGTACATGGAACCAATAATTACACCATTTATGTCCCAGGTAAGCCTCACTCTGGGCAACCTCATTGGTATGGTGCGGAAAAATATTATCCACGCCGCCGCAGTGGATATCCATGTACTCACCCAGATGCTTCATGCTGATGCAGGAGCACTCGATATGCCAGCCGGGGTATCCGATGCCCCAGGGGCTATCCCACTTTAACTCCTGGTCGTCAAACTTGGACTTGGTGAACCACAGCACAAAATCACTTTTGTTCCTCTTATTCCGGTCCTCATCCACATCATCCCTCACCCCCACCAGCAGTTCCCTTTCGCTCTGGTTGGAGAACACATAGTAATCCTTTAGCTTAGAAGTATCAAAGTAGATGTTGCCGCCGCTCTCGTAGGCATATCCTTTTTCCAGAAGCCCTTCAATGACGCGGATAAAATCTGCAATGCAATTGGTGGCCGGTTCCACCACATCAGGCGTCTTGATATTCAGCTTTCCGCAGTCGCTGAAAAAGGCATCCGTGTAAAAACGGGCAATCTCCATCACGGTCTTATGCTCCCGCTTCGCCCCCTTCAGCATCTTATCCTCCCCTGTGTCCGCATCACTGGATAGATGCCCCACATCGGTGATGTTCATGACACGCTTTACATCGTAACCGATATAGCGAAGGGTCTTTTCCAGCAAATCTTCCATGATATAGCTTCTCAGGTTGCCGATATGGGCATAGTGGTACACCGTCGGGCCGCAGGTATACATAGCCACCTTCCCCGCCACATTGGGAATGAACGGTTCCACCTTCTTTGTCAATGTGTTGTACATCTGCAGTTTGTTTTCCATACTTATTTCTCCCATCACCATTTATTCTATCATCGTTTCTTTTATCGTTATTTCTTTCATCCCTGTTTCTTTATATCATTGTTTCTTTCATCTTTGTTTCTTTATATCTTTGTTTCTTTATATCTTTGTTTCTTTTATCATTGCTTTTTCATCATTCTGCGCGGAGACACTGTTTCATCTGCTGTTCCAGTTCCAGGACGCGGTTGATCAATTCTGTGTTGGCTCTCTGAAGATCCGCTATATCTTCCCGCACGGGATCCGGCAGATCCGTCTGGTTCATGGTATCCTGGGGCAGCGCCACATTACATCGTTTTACCACGCGCCCCGGCACCCCTACCACAGTAGAATTAGGCGGCACATCACAGAGCACCACGCTGCCCGCGCCGATCTTGCAGTTGTCACCGATGGTACAGGAACCCAGCACCTTCGCACCTGCACCGATCATAATGTTGCTGCCCAGGGTTGGATGACGCTTCCCGTGTTCCTTTCCTGTCCCTCCCAGCGTTACCCCCTGATACAAAGTGACATTGTCGCCGATGATTGTGGTTTCTCCGATGATAACGCCATTTCCGTGGTCAATGAAGAATCCTTTTCCGATCCTTGCGCCAGGATGGATCTCAATGCCGGTCTTTCTCACCCCCCGCTGGGACATCCATCTGGCCCAGAAATAATGCCCGTTCTCATACCATCTGTGTGCCAGGCGGTAATGCAGCATTACCTTAAAGCTGGGGTAAAGAAACACCTCCATGGATGAGTGGATCGCCGGATCCCTCTCCCTGATAATCTTGATTTCTTCCTTAATACTGCCGATCATTCCCATAACTGACTCCTGTGGACATATGCTAAGCAGAACCTTCACATTCATGGCCTAGAGCATGTTTAAAGTTTTTTTGCCTGCACGGCATGCACCGAAGCAGTCAAAAACCGCAGATAATCCCTCTCCCTTTAGAGACGGTTTCATCCGCGGTTCCACTCTACTTAAAGGCATATGCCCTTCCCTCAATACGCATAACGCACGCCTGCGTGCCCGCCTTACAGCGGGCCTGCTCCCGGGCGCACTTCCCTTTTCTCCCGTGAAAACCGCTCACAGCAGCCGCGGCTTCTCTCTGGCACGTTACAAAAAGATACTCTTCCCGTTCATCGCATTTCCTTTTCTTTCCTATTAGGATATGCAAAAAAATGATTTTTGTCAACCCCTCCTGCTGCAGCCGCTGCAGCCTTCGCATTCTCCGGCTGTTGGAACTGCCGTCAGGTCAAAGGGACTGGTCAGCATACAGATCGCCTGTGAAGAGATACCCTCACCGGATCCTGTGAAGCCAAGCCCCTCCTCCGTGGTTGCCTTCACATTAATGTGATCTGTATCCATCTCCAGGGCTCTGGCAATATTTTCCCTCATGGCGTCAATATGGGGACGCATTTTCGGCGCCTGGGCAATAATGACAGCGTCAATATTCTCAATGAGAAAACCTTTCTCCGCCAGCAGCTGCCCCACTTTTTCCAGAAGCGCCAGGGAAGAGATTCCCTCATACACAGGGTCAGTATCGGGAAAATGCTTCCCGATATCTCCCAGTGCGGCGGCTCCCAGCAGTGCATCCATTATGGCATGAAGAAGCACATCTGCATCCGAATGTCCCAGCAGCCCCTTTTCATAGGGTATTGACACACCGCCGATGATCAATTCCCTGTTCTCCACCAGCCGGTGGACGTCATATCCCAATCCAACTCTCATATCTGTCCCTGCCTGCCCTCCACAGTTATCCTATTTCTTTAATCTCATCCCGCCTGCGTTTCTCCACAATCGTATCCTGCGTGATTCGTCTTGCCTGCGCTTCTCTATGGCCGTATCTCATTTTACTCATCCCATCCGCGTTTCTTCTTGGAAGGTCTGCTGCCAAATTCCTGCCGTCTGCCCTCACGCACGCTGCCGTCGCGGCGTACATCCCGCTCCTTGGGAGCTTTGCCATAACTGCCCCATCCGCCTTTTTCGCCGTAGGCATCGCGGTTCCTGTCGTTTCGCCTGCTGTTCTCCCTGCGCGTGTCCTCCTCACGGCCACCGCTTTTCCTTCTGTCACGACGGCTGCCATTCTCTCTGTTGTCCTTCCGGCTTCCGCTCTCCCTGCCAGCCTTCCAGCTTCCGCTCTCCCCGTTGTCCTTCCGGCTTCCGCTCTCCCTGCCAGCCTTCCAGCTTCCGCTCTCCCCGTTGTCCTTCCGGCTTCCGCTCTCCCCGTTGTCCTTCCAGCTTCCGCTGTCCCTTCCGTCCTTCCAGCCATCGTTTTCCTTTCTGTCACGACGGCCTCCGTTTTCTTTCCAATCCCGACGGCCAACGTTTCCCCTTCCGTCACGGTCTCTGCTGCTCTCTCCTCTGTTCCGGCGGTTTCCGTTTTCTCTCCTGTCCCTGCCTCCGCCATTCTCCCTCAGGTCGCGTCGGCTGCCAAAGCGTACTCCACGACGGTTTCCGGAATCATCCACCTGTATTTCCGGTCCCCTGTCTCCCACCTGCTGTTTCAGCATCACCGCGGCAATCTCCATGGCGTCACAGCCTTCTTCCTCCATCTTGCGCTGGATAAAGGACTTCATCAAATCCATATCCTCATGCTCATGAAGTTCCCATGCATGATTCAGATATTTGTCAGCCTTCGCTTTCAACACTTTAGCGGCACCTGGCAGCTTTTTCTCTTCGATGGTGGTACGGCACATTCGCTCAATCTCACGGATACGGTAAAGTTCTCTTCCCGTGGCAAAAGTAAAAGAGCGTCCCGTCCTGCCCGCCCGGCCTGTCCTGCCGATCCTGTGCACATAATACTCGTTATCCTGAGGGATGTCATAATTGATGACAATCTCCACATCATCCACATCGATGCCTCTCGCCGCCACATCCGTAGCGATCAGGATATTGGTGCTGCCGTTGCGAAACCGGTTCATGGCCACATCCCTCTGGTGCTGGGACATATCCCCGTGAAGCCCTTCCGCCTGAAAGCCCGCTTCTTTCAACACTTCCGAGAGCTCATCCACCTTTTTCTTCGTGTTGCAGAAAATAAGGCAAAGCCTGGGCTGATAGTATTCCAACAGCCGCACACAAGCGGCATCCTTGTCCTGGTTTTTAATTCTGTAATAACGCTGGGACACCAGCGGGATGGTCAGTTCCTTTGCCGCCACCCGTATCATCCTGGCATTATTTTGGAATTGATCTGTAATATCCAATATGGGCTTCGGCATGGTTGCGGAAAAGAGCGCCGTCTGATGGGCGTTGGGAATCTGTCCCAGAATCGTCTCCATGTCCTCCCTGAACCCCATATTCAGCATCTCGTCCGCCTCGTCCAGCACTACCATATTGACATCATCCAATTTAATGGTATGACGGCGCATATGATCCATGACACGGCCCGGCGTGCCCACAATGATCTGCACACCCCTCAGCCCCATGATCTGTTTCCCGATTTCCTGCCCGCCGTAAATAGGAAGCACCTTGATGCCATGCATATATTTGGCCATCTTGCGCAGTTCCTCCGCCGCCTGCATGGCAAGTTCCCGGGTAGGGCATAAGATAATGGCCTGAAGCTTTCTCAGTTCCGGGTCAACCTTCTGCAGGATCGGTATCCCAAATGCCGCCGTTTTCCCTGTTCCTGTCTGAGCCTGGCCGATCACGTCATCGCCCTCCAGGAGATAAGGGATCGCCTCACTCTGGATCGGGGACAGTTTCTCAAATCCCATCTCTTTCACCGCCCGGGCAATACGTTCATCCAATAATTCTTCCAATAAATCTTCCACCAATAATTCTTCCACTATAATCTCCTTCTGAATATGATTTTATGCTCTCCATTACTTTCCACAAATATGATCATTATAGCAGATATCGGGAAGATTGTACAATACAATTTGCTGTCGCGGGCAAATTGTGTAACAGTTCAGCCCGCGCCAAAAGCCCCTGTCAGATCATATAAGGGCTTTGCACTTTTACTGGTCATTTTACGGTTTTACTGATAATTTTATTTCCATTTATTGTTGACAATATTTTTAAAAAGTGTTATGATCTTATCAAGTTAAGTCATTGGTATTATACTACATAGATTTTGGATGACTTAATATCCTTGCGGCGATTCGCCGCTTATACCCTGTACCATTAACTATATATGGCATTACGTTTTTTTACTTTGCACATTTGGACTTTTGCGCAGCCAGATATGTTATATCAGGAATCTGTGTAATACCGAATGTACCAGAATGTCATGTCGTGCTTACTAAGGAGGATGTATGAATAACAAAAACGCAAATCTTGTAACTGACAATCCTGTTTATGTCACACACGCAGGTGCTGACAATGCCCCTGAAACCGTCACATGCACGGCTTCCGGCACTGTTCCTGAAACTGTCACATGTATGGCTTCCGGCGCTGTTCCTGAAACTGCCACTCGCACGGCTTCCGGCACTGTACCCGAAACCGTCACATGCACGGCTTCCGGCACTGTTCCTGAACTGACTCCCAGCACGGGTCTCGAGTCCGCCACCGGCCCTGTCACCATCCCCATGTACAACGATTATCTGTTCCGGGCATTGCTGCAGCGGAATAACCGGGTACTGAAGGGACTGATCTGCTCCCTGCTGCGTCTGGATGCAGATCAGGTTCTTACGGTGTCCATCACCAATCCCATCGAATTGGGCGACACGATTGACAACAGGTATTTTTTCCTTGATATCAAAGTACTCATGAACAACCAGACCTATATCAACCTGGAAATGCAGGTCATCAATGAGCATAACTGGACAGACCGCTCCCTGAGTTACCTCTGTCGTTCCTTTGACCATCTGGAGCATAACCAGGACTACCGCTATGTGAAACCAACCATCCAGATCGGACTGTTAAATTTTACCCTGTTTCCGGAGGATCCGGAATTCTATGCGACCTATCAATTTCTAAACGTAAAAAATCATATGTTATATAGTGACAAATTACGCCTTTCTGTGTTAGACTTAACTCGTATCGATTTAGCAACAGAGGAAGACAAGTCCTATCATATCGACTACTGGGCTTCCCTTTTCAAGTCTACCACATGGGAGGAGATTAAAATGCTTGCACAAAAAGACGATGTTATCAACGATGCGTCCAGCACCATCTATCAGCTGACCCAGGAAGAAAAAGTTCGCCTACAGTGCGAAGCCCGCGAGGATTATTACCGCAGGCAGAATTACGTGGAGGAGGAGTTCGCCAGAAAGGAAGCTGCTATTGCGGAAAAGGACGCTGCAATCGCGGAAAAGAATGCTGTCCTTGCGGAAAGGGACGCTGTCCTTGCCAAAAAAGATGCCGCCCTTGCCGAAAGGGATGCCGAAATTGCCGAAAGGGATGCCGAAATTGCCGAAAGGGATGCCGAAATTGCCGAAAAGGACGCCATCCTTGCGGAAAAAGTTGCCGTCCTTGCCGATAAGGATTCCGAAATTGCCGAAAAGAATTACATCCTTGCGGAAAGGGACGCTGAAATTGCCGAAAAGGATTCCGAAATTGCCCGGCTTAAAAAGCTTCTTTCAGGGAAAGGGAATTGATCTTGCACTAAGCAGATTCACCTGACCAATATGTTTATCCACAAACAGCAGAGACAATTACTACCCGCGAATGAGCCATGCACGGGTAGTAATACCTGTCTCGAATAGGAAATGGCCGGTAGTTATGTGCCAATTGGAGGCTGTAAAAAAGCGTCCCTGCGTGACGCTTGCAAGTTCGCCCGGCGAACTTGTGAATGCATGCGCCTGACGGCGCAGTTTCCTATAAGAAAAAATTTCCACCTGCGCGGTTGCAATCCAATGACCTGGCTGCATGCCATTTATGGCAATGCAGGCGGAGCGGTGGATTAGCAACTTACTTCCAAGAGGGTGTGTCAACACCCCTCTTTATGAGCAAAACGCGGATGCGTAAGCAGACGCAGGAGCGCGTAAGCGCGGGTTTTGTGAATGTGAAAGTTAGGGAAACGCAGGAGCGCATATTACCCGTGCGCATTTAACCGTCCACGGGTAATGTGTCATTTGGACTCTGATAAGTACTACTTATCCTACATCATTCTTGTCTTTCCGCAGAAAATCTGTCTCACATACGGAATAAACCAATTATACAGTTTAACCCGTATATATTCCACTGCACAGCCCATAAAAAGAATGATCAAAACAATCACTGTCAGATATGCTGCCACAAAAACCACCCCATTATATTCAACGTTTTGGAAATTCACTTTTTCCCACAACACCCGTCTTATCATATCATGATCAGATAATAAGTATGCTCCAAAGACATATCGGCCACACCTCGATATATTAGTCAACATATTGCTTTTTAAGTTCATTTTAACAAATCCCAGAAACAGGAAGAATGCCGCTCCCAAAAAAGCGACCGAATTGTAACCAAAGAAAAAGACGCCTTGGCCCAGCCCTTCATTGGTAATCCCAAATACTTTATACAAAAGGAATTCCATACCTATCGTTCCACCTGTAGTCACAATGCAAACAGCAGCCCAAATTGTCATACAGCTTTTTCCGGAAATCCTGATTTCAAATTTACGGATATATGCAGCAATCACATATAACACAATAAACCATGTAAAATCATATCCATAACCCACTATGCCCCTACTCCAAAAAAGAAATGATGGCAAAACAGAAAACATGGCAATCAATATCCTTATCACATATAAATGCTCTTTTTTGCCGATACCCCTGATAAACTTATTGATCAGAGGTATTAATACCAGCAAGATAACATAATGTGTGGCAAACCAATACTGTTTATTTGTCAAGGGAAACAATGCCTTAAAAATATCCTTTGCTTCAACTGACTCTTGAAAAAGATATTTTGTCAATAACAGGCATAGTATCGAATAAAATTCAACCTGAATAATCAGCTTTATAACCCGTGAAATTTTTATTTCCGCAGAAACCATAAAATAGCCTGTAATTAATATGAAGCAATTTACGGCGGCAAAGCAAAAACCACGAAATAAATTAAAAAGAATGTACCCTGCCTCCCCAAAAGAATATAGATCCAGCACTCCACCATGTCCCAGGCAATGTAGTGTAATTACCATAGCCATGGAAATGACCCTCAATAATTCTATATTTGTCTTTCTTTCCGCACTCATACTGTTTTCTCCTGTCCCGGAGCCCCCTGGCAACATATCTTTCTCAAACGTCTTTTTCACTCTCCGGCAAAACGAAACCTCTGTCATTACTCTCAATTTGCGGTATCCATGCATTTTGTCTATGCCCGGTTACATGTTGGCGGGTACTAATTTCGTCAGAATCCTCTTACCATTTCATCGATCTCCTCGTTGTTCAGCACAACGCACCTCTTATCCCTGATGGCATACACCCTTGTGCAGGCCTCCAGGACGGTAGGTCGATGGGTGGTGACAATACAAGTCCTGGGGTAATCGTCCTGCATGATATTCCTGAGCACTTTTCTCTCCGTGGCAACATCAAGGGCTGAGGTCGCCTCATCCAGAAGAAGCAGCGGAGACTTTCTGAGAATTGCGCGGGCAATGGAGAGACGCTGAGACTGTCCCTCTGAAAAGCCGCCGCCCCTCTCCTTAATCTCGCTGTCAATCCCGTCCGGCAGTTTCTCTACAAACTCCCAGGCACACGCCAGCTTCAATGCCTCTATGATTTCCTCGTCCGTTGCATCCTGTTTCACATTGCGCATATTTTCCGCAATGGTTCCGGAGAACATGGTATTACCCTGGGGCACGTAGGAGAACAGCTTCCTGGTGGAAGGTGTCAGGGGAAGTACATCCTTCCAGCCGTCTCCGCCCTTCCCGCCGCAGACCACAGCCTGCCCGCCCTGGGTCTGCATCAGGGACAGGATGATACGGATCATGGTGGTCTTCCCTTCGCCGGAAGGCCCCACCAGAGCCACAATCTCATGGGGATAAGCCTCTATGGAAGCATGGGAAAACACCTGTGTACCGGTCATATAGGTATAATCCATCTCCAATACCCGCAGGCCGATCCCCTGGTCTCTGTACTTTTCGAAAAAGGCGCTTACTTCGTCGTCATGGCTGTAGTCCTCCCTTGGCATCTCCACAATGTCCATCAGGCGGCCGGCGGAGGTAGTCAGACTGATCGCCGATGGAATCAGGGATGTCAGATTGTGCAGCGTCCCTGTCAGCGTTCCGGACAATCCCAGAAACATCGTCATTGTACCATAGCTGATTGCACCGCTCCAAACCCGGTAAATTCCCCATCCGTAAGCGGCATAGGATACCAGCATACCCACTGAGGACAACAACAGTGACGTTCCCATGGACATTCTCTGAAAGCTCAGACGCATGCCGATATATTCCTTCTGGTATGACTTCAGCCTCTCCACATAAAGGCGGATCAGGTCAAATGCCTTGATTGTCTGAATATTGGAAAAGGTCTCCTGGTTGAACCCGGACATCCTGGCGCTCATTGCCGCACTCTTTTTATTGTTATTCACCATACGGTTCATCAACGTCTTAGACAGGATCAGACTGACCGGCATACCTAAAAAGGCAAAAATAGCAAAGGAAGGATCATAGTAGATCACCATGGCAAAGGCACTGATAAACCGGAACAGAAAGATTACCATATTAGGTACAAAGCTGAGTACACCACCGGAAATATTCGATGCATCCGATCCCCATCTCGTCAACAGATCCCCCGTGTGATAATTGGTAAGAGACTCCCAGTCTGTCACCAGAATCTTTGCAAAAATATCTGATTTGATCTCCGCGTCCACCTTCATGCCCAAATAACTGGAAGCATAATCCGACACTTTTGCAAGAAAGGTATTTCCGATTCCCAGGCCTATCATGACACAGAAGGTCTGTACCACCTTTCCTGCCTGGTGACCCGTGATAATATCTACCAGATCTCTGGAAACCAGGCTGGAAAACAGGGACACCACCGTTGAAACCATTCCCAGCAAGGTATAAAAAATCATGACTGCCCAGTATTTCCTGACATATTGATATATCCACCGGGTCTGCATCCACATTTCCCGTAAGCGTCCCGCCCTGATCCGACTGACAATAAACGCAAGTTTCTCTTTCATGCAGAACAATTATCCTTCCTGTCGGCACATCTGTAATTTATACTCACGATCCAAAACATTTGCCAGACAAAATGCATAACGAGTAAGTGCTTTGATAATGCGGGACAAAAAGCAGCAAATATATGCGCTCACAAAAATATACCCGCAAGCACAAAACAGCACCACCCATAAAGGCAGTGCTGTCTACAATCCATTTAAACACGGTTACAAAACAGGATCAGTCAAAGCCACCCTGTACATTTACCGCATGAGTACAGCTGATACCGGAACTTGTCACAGATAATCCCTTCGGCCATACCTTCAACAGAGAGTTGAAATTATCTCCTGAATAGTAAGCATTTGCGTGAGACTCTCTTGTCAATGTGACAGTATTGCCGCTTACCGAAACATCAAATCCCTCATATTCAGCGGAGGTAACTGTCCCGTCAAACACAACGGTTACAACCGTCTTGGTTGAAATGTGTGTCACGCTACTGCTGTGAGTAGCCGCCACACGATAAGTGGAATATCCGCCTGCATCCTCCTGATCCCTGGTTACATTGACTGTCCAGCAATCGGTTGTGACTTCTGCACCGCTTGCCGCATATACGCCTTCAGCCAGTTCCTCGTTTACAAGCACAATCGGTCTTTCATAAGTTTTCATTTCCGGTTCCCCCATTTCTACACTGCTTTACATATTTTCAGAGTCTGTGGACGCAGTGTAGACACAAACCCTATAAACGTTTTAACAAGTTTCCTCCAGTCAGTCCTCAGATGTCACATATTCCAATCTGTAACAGGATCATCCGGGCCATAACCCTTTTTCTCCCATGAAGGTTTCCTATTTCCATTATCTACATCATAGGAAGCGGCATTGCCGGACTCAATATAATGGGTCTGCAAACCACAGCCGTTATCTGTGTTTGCAGGACACCCAAGACAAGCAAACTGCTGCTTATATCCACGGGTTGCACCACCCCAATCCGAATAATCCGGTGCCTGCCAAACGCCATTCATATATGCGCTGTCACACTTAGGCCCATTCCCTGAAGTGCCGCTTGCCGCGTATACGCCCTCAGCCAGTTCTTCATTTACAAGGACAGCGGGTCTTTCATAAGTGTTCATTTTTGCCTTCCCCCATTTTCACATTATTTTATGCATTTCAGAGTAGTCCTTACTCCACTGTGACAGAATCACTACTGTAGGAAACTACCACCGAAACTGTTATGGAACTGCCAGCAGCAATCGCCCCGCCTCCTCCGGGCGTGATTGTGATCGTATTGCCGCTCAGAGAAGCACTTGCCTGCCACCCATTATATATCTGTGCTGCAGTAGCTGTGCCGGAAGTAACGGAAACGCTGGCAGACCAGTCCGTCAACTCTGTGTTGCCGGAATTATTAATCGTAACGTTATACGTATTCACCTTATTCCACTGATCCCCGGCTGTAATCAGCTCAACAGAGGAAACTGACGCTGTGCCTGAAGCACCGCCGCCTGAAGAATCTCCACCGCCGTCAACTGTGCCGCTGGCCGCATACACACCCTCAGCCAGTTCCTCATTCGCCAGTATGACCGGCTTTTCATAGTTTTTCATCCCATACCTCCATCCCAGATTTCCCTGCAAAAGACAATGCACTTATTATTAACTACCTTTACTATAATATAATTTTTCTATAACGTCAACCCAAAAGGTGTTTTGTGTTTTAATTCAATCTATTAAGAAAATTTAAGCAAACTGTCAAAAAATGGTAATTATTTCTTAATAATTATTTCTTAATAATTATTTCTTAATAATTATTTCTTACTGGAAGAACTGAACCTGGTCGATCATTTTTTGTTTGTGTCCCTTGCAGGCCACCCGAAACTTGGGACTGCCTTCGGGCGAGGTTATTTATCCAGTCCAATCTGCTGCAGCAGCCTGCTGCGGGCTCCCGCATTGCGCAGGATATCCCTTGCCCTGCCTCGGTTCAGCTTCCGGTTGTTCCGCAGGAATACCACCAGCGTGATCACCCACAGCGCCGGCCACAGGAGGATATAGGGCGATGTCTTGGGATGATTCATCCTCATCTGATAATGAAATTCCTTTATATACGCCCACGGACTGTTTTTCTGCACAATGACCATCCGGTCTTTGTCCGCTTTTCCGAACTCCTCGGCCGCAAACACATCCTGCAGGAACGCCTCGGCCAGCTTCCTGTCACGGCTGCCGCCCATGGGCAGATCCTGTCTGAGCCCCAGGAATTCCTTGCAGACCATGGTGACCGTCTCCGCGAATTTCCTGACACTGCAATTCTCCGCCAGTTCCAGAAATTCCGGAACAACTCCCTGTACCGCGTCCCTGTTCCAGAATACTACCCAGTCGCACAACAGCTTCAATCCAAACCCGGCGCGCAGGAAATGCTGCAGCATGTGGAGCAGCAGCTGTAATGCCTGATGGGGCTCGCCGGGAACAGGCAGACTCACACCCATGCATTCTTTATACTCCTTCTTTTCAAAATAGTCCGGCAACAGCCGGTTCATGGCCTGATTGATCCTGCCGTCCCGAAAAGGCTCCGCCAGCATCGTGTGGAGCTCCAGGTCGATACCGTCCTTTGAGCCAAAGGCCAGGTGATGATTCGCATGCTGGCTTTGCTTTACCAGAAACTGTTTTCCCGCCAAAAGTTCCCTGGCGGCCTCCAGCCTGTCCTCCGGTATCAGCACATCCACATCCCCCGACTTCCGCATTTCGGGAACTGGGTACAACGCCGCTGCCCCGCTTCCTTTCAGCACCAGCACAGGAATCCCTGCCGCCTCCAGTGTCCCCGCCAGGTAACGGGTCAGAAACAGCAGACGGTATCCCTGCTTCGCGGTAGTGCGTGAAACGCTCTCCACCTGCTTCCTGTGGGCGGCATCCAGCGCCTCTCCCTGCCATTCCACACACAGTACATCATACAACAGTGAAAGTACCTTGTGCCGCTGTGCTGTCTGTATGACCTTTTCCATGTCCGACTGCCTTGACAGCTCCGGCAGATCCCGCGGGCATTTCCCGGTCAATGCCTGACAGAGAAGCAGACACAAAAGGCTCTGTTCCTTGCTCAGTTTCGCGCTCATTGCTTCTCCTTTTTATTGCGGGATTCCGTGATTTTTCCGTCCACGCCCAGTTTCCTGATCACTGCTATCGCTGTCGTAAAGAGGCCGTATCCATGCAGATGGAACAGGATGGCGGCTCCGCGGATCATAACGCGCCATGAGAAGACAGAGATCTCCTTCAGGTACTTTCCCTTCGCCAGTTCCGCCATGGCCTTCCGGACAAGGGGCTGCTCCCCGTATTTATGCATGACACGGGTTCCCTCCCGAATCCCATGTTTCTTAAACTGCAGCTCCTGTTTTACCAGGAAAAAGCTTCCAAAGAAAAGATGCAGGTCAGTCCAGTCCCCGTAATCCCCTTCGATGCCGCGTTTCTCCAGAAATTCATTAAAATCAGCCGCTATCGCCAGCCACACAGGCATAAGCTTCTCCTTATACCGGAAGGTCACTGATTCCTCATTCACGCGGTACAGGTATATACTGTCCTCTATGAAAGCATACCGGGGCCTGTATACGTAGCAGTCCATATTATGTGCCTTGTCCTGGGTGAAAGGATAGGCGCGGCACCTGAGATCATGGGCATCCAGAAATTCTTTTCTGTACAGCTGTCCCCAGTTATGTGCCAGATGGCCATACATATAGAAGCCCTTGAAACGGAAGTCCACCGTCCTCGTGTACTCCCCGCCATGCAGATGATGGCGGTTCACCTGACGGAATCCGGAATCGTTGAACCTGCGGTAACATCCTACCGTAATATCCGCCTGCTCCTTTTCCGCCTGCTCCACCAGAAGCCGGATGGCAGCCGCGCCGTCCAGACAATCGTCGGAATCTATAAAAAAGAGATACTTGCCATGGGCGGCAGCCATTCCGGTATTACGGGACAGCCCCAGCCCCTTGTTTTCCTGATGGATCACGCTGACATTCCCATGGGCGGCAGCATATCCCTCACAGAGCGCGGGACAGTTATCGGGGGAACCGTCATCGATCAACAGAATCTCCAATGCCGGATAGTCCTGCTTTAAAATACTCTGCATACAGTCATCCAGATACTTTTCCACCTTATACACAGGAACAATAATACTCACCAGTACAGCCCTTTTATCTTTATCCATCTTACCATACTCCCACCGCCGGAAACCGCATAAAGCGCTGCCATCCACACACGGCAGACTCCTCCCTCATTCTTTTCCGGCCACTGACCACCTGCAACAGGTTTATTTTACCATGAATCCCTGAAAAAGTCAGCAGTATTCAAAGGAAATAGTATCCAAATGCTATTCAAACGGCAGGATTTATGATACCATGTAAATACTTTGGGAAGTGTAGCTGTTTGTCCGTTGAAAGCGGGCAGGAGGTATCAACAGAATGAAAACTGCCGTAAATAAAATGCATGAGAATAAAGAGCACGGGAATAAAGGACATGAGAATATAGGACATGGGAATATAGGCATGGGCAGAGTGCTTCCAGACAGGGTTTACGCAATTCTAGCCATGCTCCTTTCCGTATGTTTTCTCCCTGTGCTGATCTGCGTCGTATTTGTGGGAACACATATGGATTATTGGGAAGCCGTAAAGGTTTCCACCAGACTGCCGAATCCGGTACTGCTGGTCATAGCCCTACTGGGGATGGCTGTCTGCGTGTTCCTTTTCCGGAAATATTCCCATATCCGGTTTTCGGTCATGGGAAACCGGATTGCGAATGGCGTACTCTTCTGCCTGTTTTTTCTTCTTTTCCTCATTAACATTCAGGTGGCAAAAGAAATCGCCTTCCATCTTCCCACAGACTATATGATGGTAAGCGGAGTGGCCTACAAGGTTGCCAAAGAGGAGCCTGTCGGACCTCTCTACTATCTTTCCATGTATCCGAACAACATCCCCATTTCCTATATCCTGGGGAAGCTTTACCAGAAAGTGTCCGAATGGAAGGATTATCCTTACATATATGAATTTTTCTGGCTCCAGGTAAACTGCGCGCTCATTTCCACCGCCGGCTTTTTCAGCTGCCTCACTGTAAAAAAACTGACCGGAAAGCTGATGCCCGTGGCCGCCGCCTTTGGTCTGTATCTCATACTGGGGGGGATCTCTCCCTGGAAGATCGCAGCTTACACGGATACTTATTCCATGGTCTTCCCCGTCCTGTGTGTCTATTTCTATTTATGCTACAGGGATGCCGGGCACTTATGGAGCAAATACATATGCCTTCTTCTGTCCGTCGCTGCCGGAATGACGGGCGGGTTTATCAAACCCAGCGTGTATGTAGTCATCATTGCCCTACTGGGCTGGGAATTGATCCGTTTTCTGTCGGATCCCAGACAGCATTGGAAGTTCCTGCTGCCGGCGATTCTTATGACACTGACTTTTGCATGGGGAACAGATGCATACAATGATCACCTCATAAATCAGATCGGACTGGAATTCAACAAAGAACTGGCGGCCGGATGGCAGCAATATTTCCTCATGGGCCTGAACGAGGAGACTACCGGGGCATATTATTCCGAGGACGCGCTGTTCGGACAGTTCCAGGACAGCAGAAGTGACAGGATACAGGAGGAACTTCACAGGGCTGCAGGCAGGCTGAAGGACAGGGGCTTCTGGGGAAGCATCTGGTTTTACCTGAGAAAAATGGTAATGACTTTTAATGACGGAACCTTCGGCTGGAATATGGAGATCTACATTTATGACCGCTACCCTGACAATATGGCCAGCAATACAGCCCTGACACAGCGGCTTAGGAGCATTTTCTGGCGCAATGACATGAATTACGATGTAGGAGGCTACCACACCCTCTGCCAGCTGGTCTGGATCTTCAGCCTGCTGGGGATTCCGGGGATCTGTCTGTGCCGGGATCACACAAGGGATCGATACGGGATACTGCTTGTCTGTTTCCTGGGGATATTTTTCTACCAGATGCTCTTTGAGGCAAGAGCGCGCTATCTCTTCTGCTTCCTGCCCCTGATACTGCCCATTGCCGTATGCGGTATACAGCAGTACACTGATCTGCTGGCTCATTTGCGTTCCGCCAAACAGGAGCAGGCAGACACACGGGCTGCCTAGCCGCAAGCGGCACAAAACGCCATGAATGGCGCTTAAAAGAATGCTTCGCATCATTCTGCGCCAAATGCAAAGTTATTTCTTAACAGTTCCTAAGGGAAACGGAGAACGAATCATGCAGACACCAGATACCACCCTCACACCGGATACCATACTGATATTTGAAAAACCGGAGGCGTATTTCTTCCCACACTACCGTGGCATCGTATTTGCCCCTTTCGGCGTACCCCAGCCCAGCCTCCGCTATCTGGCCTATAAAGTCCTGCATCTGCTGCATCTCCCAGGCGCCCATCTGTTCTGGGGGACCTGGAAAGTTTCTGCCAGGACAGCCAGACGGGTCATTATTTTCGACTATGGCTACCAACGCGGCATGGAACGCTATATCCGCCGTATCAATCCTGACTGCCAGGTGTACCTCTTCTTCTGGAACAAGGTCAATCCTTATAACAAAGGCCATCTGCGCTTTTCGGATGCAGCAGCCGTCTTTTCCACCGATCCGGAAGACTGTGCGAAATATGACCTGAAATATAACCACATCTTCTATCCCCGGGAATATTATACTTCCGATATTAATACTTCCGATCACTGTCCCGCCCTGCAACACAGGCTTTTTTTCCTGGGAACCGATAAGGGGCGCGCTCCTTATATCGCTTCCCTGAAGCATGTTTTGGAAGAAAGCGGTCTTCTTTGTGACATCCGCGTTGTCACGTCAGTGAAGGATCCCTCCTATCAGGAACGCTATCGTGAGATCCTTACCGGCGCAAGGCTTTCTTATAACGAGTATCTAATCCAGTTACGATCATGCAATGTGCTTCTCGACATCACCCAGGAAGGGCAGAGCGCATTGACCATGCGGGTTATGGAGGCTGTCTATCTCTCCAAAAAACTGATCACCAATAACAGACATGTTCTCACCTACGATTTCTACGACCCGGATAATATTTTTGTCCTGCCGGAAAACGGTTTCCCGACCCCGGAGGAGATTCAGTGTTTCCTCCAAACTCCTTTCCGGCCTTATCCGGGCACTGTTCTGGATCATTACAGCTTTGAACACTGGCTGCAGGCATTTACGTGATTTATGAGGAAAGAGGCATGAATATCCCACATTCTCATCTGTTATAGCACTGGCTGAGTTTGAGGTGCAACAGGACCGGCTGTATCGCAATGACTGACATACGGCAGCAGTTCCGAGGCTGTCCCGCCAGGATTTTTCATGACCAGGTCACACAGGGGCGCAATGATGAAGGTATCTTCCTCCAGTTCTTCCGCGATCTGGTCGAGGATTTTTCCCTTCGCGGCTTTCTTTATGATCAATTGGATCAGGTGCTCGGTCTGCCCCTGTATAATTCCCTGAGCCACCCCCTGGGCAAGACCTTCCTCACGACCCTCCTCATGTATCATTTCTTCCCTCTCAAATATTTTCATATATGCTAATTCAACCTCGTCCGTCTTGATCCGGGACGCCGGAATCAGAAGCCGCAGATCAATGCCAGCGCCTTCAGCGGAAGTCCCAAATATGGATTGGAAAGTGCCATTTTCCGGTTCTCCCTGATCTCCCGGCGGAACTGCCTGCGCAGCGCCATCGCCTGACTGTCATTCCTCAATTTTCTCAGGTTGACATAGCACCAGAGCAGGCTCTTGCAATACTTAAATTCCGCAGCCGGTATCAGTTCCGGCGCTTTCCCGGTTACAAACGCCAGGTTATCCCTGCTGTTATAGACGCAGTCAGCCATCTTTACCGAAAAAGCGGAAGTCGTGATGCTGTTTGCCCTTTTGCGGTAAAAGTATGTCTCACAGTCCAGAAAGGCGATCCGTTCCATTCTCCCATAGGCCTGCAGGGCGAAGGGTTCGTCCTCGTTGATCCTGCCTCCCGGAAAACGCAGACCCTCCAGCATTTCCCGTTTATAAAGACGGTTGCAGGAGGAAGATCCCGCCAGAAGCACATGTTCCATGGCCTCCTGTGCGGTCTCTACCCGTTCCGGTCTTTTACCGCTTCGCTGAATCTCCCTCTCCCCGTCCGCTTTTTCCAGCACAGTGACGCAGACGCCCACACAGCAGTCCGCCTGATATTCCTTTAAACCCTCATACAGCCTCTCCAGGGTATCCGCCGCCAGCCAGTCATCGCTGTCCACAAAGAACAGGTAATCCCCTGTGGCAGCATCCATACCGGTGTTCCTGGCCTCCGCCAGTCCCCCGTTTTTCTCCTTATGCACCACCCGGATCCGCCGGTCATTTTCCGCGTATCTTTCACAGACTGCACCGCAGCCGTCAGGGGAAGCGTCATCCACCAGAAGGATTTCCAGGTTTTGATATGTCTGACCGGTCACACTGTCAAGGCATTCCGCCAGATAAGCCTCCACATTATAAATAGGGATGACCACGCTGATTTTTTCTTCCATATACCCTGTTACCTCCTCATCCTGTTTCCGTTCACTGCCCGCGGCCCCCGCACTATCCGCATCCGCACTGAAGCTTGCCGCTGTTTCCGTTCACCGCCTGCGGGACTCTGCACGCCGCCCCGCCACCTCCCTGGCCATTCCAAGCACATTTCTCAGCTTCCAGCTGCGACAGTACAACAGCAGGTCCGCTCCCAATGCCAGTGCCGCGGCAGTCACGGCGATCATAAGAAAGCTTAGGACGCCGCCGCTGTAAATACGCTTCGTCAGGGGATAGATCAGCGCCGTTTCCACCGCCGTGACCGCCGCGTACTGCGCCAGGTCCGCCAGGTAGGAGCAGGCGGACTGCTTGACATACTCCCGGAAGAAGACACGCATACGGCGCCCGATCTGCACCAGATAGGCTGTTATGGTGCCGATGGCGATCCCTGTCACTCCCAGCTTCCTCACCAGCAGCAGGGAGACCGCCAGATTCACCAAAGTCGTAATGATCGCCACATTCCGCTCCCTGTGGAACAGCCCCGTGACGCTCATGACGCTCTCCAGCGGCAGCCCCATGGCAGTAAAGAAAAACTGTCCCACACTTGCAGCCACAAACCCCATTTCCATGAGATACGTTTCATTCAGCCACAGATCCCTCACAAAAGGCGTGATCAGACAGAAAACGCACACGGATGCGGTGGATGAGACCAGGAAGAACAGAAACGTGATCTGCCGGAGCGCCTGTACGTCCCTGTCCCTGTCTTTCTCCAGAAACAGATGCCCCAGCGTGGGCTTCAACGCTCCGGCAAAAGCCACCATGATGTTCAGCACAGACTGGGTGATCAGGCAATAGTTTGTATAAAGCCCTGCCACAACCGTGGTGATCATTCCGGACGCAATGATCTTATCCGTGGACAGGAGCAGCTTTGTGAACAGCCTTGTGACAAAAATATTCCTGATATTATCCACTACCCTGCCTACAAGCTCCCGTTCCAGCGGTGCTTTCCGCAGGCGCGCCAGAAAGGAATATTTCCGATCCACATAGGACGCGATCCACAGGTTGCCGGCTGCCTCCACTACAAGATTGATCCCCAGCGCCAGCACATAATTCCTGGATAATTCCAGGATGACTATGGTGGAAGTGTAATTCAGCACATTCACCACCAGCATGGTGATACTGACCAGGTATTCCCTCTGGTCGGCGATCAGTATGGAACGTTTGTAGGACAGCAGGTAAGAAAGCACCGTGCGCACCAGCCACAGGAAAAACACCAGACGGATATATCCCAGGGAAAAGGTCACTTCGTTCAGGATCAAATGGATAAAGGGCATCACCACCATCCCCAGGCCAAGTATCACCGCTGCGAAAACAAGGTATGCCTTCCGGTACAGGTTCATCAGTCCCGCGATCCGTTTCTCATCCTGCCCGGCAATGGCGGCGTACAGATTGTAGACCACCGCCGTGGAGATCCCCAGTTCGGAGACAGACAGAATGGCTATGACATTGGAGATCACACCGTTCATGCCCACCAGTTCCGCTCCCATCAACAGATTCATGGTTCTCTGGCAGAAGAATCCCACTGCGATCAGCACCACCTGACCCAGCATACCGAAAAAACTGTTTTTTATCGCATTCTTTATCTGCATAAGCTTTCAAAGACCTCATTCCAACTGTCCAGAATACATTCCAGATCAAATTTTTCCATGTCAAGCGCCGCATCCCGGGCAAACTGTTCCCGCAGGCTGTCATCGGATGCCAGTTCCACGATTCTTTCCGCCAGTCTCCCACAGTCATAAGGCTCCACCAGGTATCCGTTGACTCCGTCCCTGATGATCTCACCGGGTCCTGTCCGGATGTCAAAGCTGACACAGGGAAGCCCCTGGCTTTTCGCTTCCAGCAGGCACATTGGCAGACCCTCGGAATGGGAGGTGAGTACAAAGATTCCGGCATCCCTGTAATAGGGTTCCAGATCCGCCACCCTGCCCAGAAGCACAAGCCTGTCCGCAAGCCCATGCCCCCGGCCGAAATTTTCCAGCCACTCCCGCAGTTCTCCGTCTCCCGCTACCAGCCACTTCCAGCCAGGAAGGATCTTCAACACTCTCTCCGCCGTCTCCGCCAGGTAGTCCACCCCTTTGATCTCTGTCAGCCTGCCCGCCCAGAGAATATATTTTCCGTCGGAGACAGCCGTCTGCACAGAACCGTGTTCCCTGTCGGAATCAATCTCCTTCCGCCTGCAGGACACTGCCGGATTGTAAATGGTCCTAAGCGCTTTGTCCCGGTGCAGATATTGTTCATAACATCTGCGGTTCTCCTCATTAATGGTAATACAGTAATCAGCCCTTTTTGCCCCGAACCTGAGGATCCACCGGCGGTACAGGCTCTCCTGTTCAAAGTAATAGCTGAAATGTCCCCACGAGACCACTTTGACCCCGGTTTCCCTCCGCACAGGGAGGGACAGGATATCCAATACAATATCAATATCCACCAGAATGTCCACACGCTGTTCCCTTAAAAAACGTCTCAGCTTCGGCAGCACCGCCAGGTAACCCGGCCCCGGCTGTATCCATTTCTCTCCCAGATGATACCGCCGTATTTCCGGACGGATATAGAAAGCAGGCGTCCTCTGCTGCTCCACCAGGCTTAAAAACAGGATCTCATGCCTTCCCTGCCCCGCCAGACCGTTGGCGATCAGGACAGCCACGCTTTCCGTGCCGCCTCCCCTGGTAATATCACCTGAAAAAAAACAGATTCGTTTCATACGCCATACCTCAGTGCCTCAATCTTTCATGTTGCATTTTACAGATACAGATGCTACAATGTGGCAGTGACCGTTATAAGAGAAATTCCGGCCTGAAACAAAGGAGTCCCTGCATGAATAAAGCAATTACCGCCACAGCGCTTGTCCTGTCTTATATGGTGTCGAGCATCCTGTATTTTCATACTTTCCCCTATACCTATACTCCCGTGGAATACCCCGAATCCGCAAGATATCTGGACAATCCCTATATGGGATTTTATCATATTTACGGCTATACACTCAAGGACGAAATTGTCTATGCTTCCCCGGAAGATGTCCCCAACGTTCCAGCGCCGGAAAACCGCCCCGAGGAGCGGCTGGTGCAGGTACAGATCAATCTCCGTGCCTTTCAGGACCGTCCCCTCACGGACACTGCGCTCGCACAGCTGGATACCATCCTGTCCGCATGGTGCAGCACAGAGTACAGTCTGTTGCTGCGTTTTCTCTACGACTGGGACGGCAGAGGACTATCCTCGGAACCACAGGATATTTCCTTGATCCTGCAGCATATGGAGCAGGTAGCTCCCGTTTATAACCGCTATGCTCCCCACATCTTCTCACTGCAGGGACTGTTCACCGGCAGTTACGGGGAAATGAACAATACCAGCTACGGCACGACCGAAGCCCTACAGCAGCTGGCTGCCAAGCTGGCAGAGACAGCCGACCCGTCCATCTATCTGGCCGTCCGCACCCCCAACCACTGGAGAAGCATTACGGGCGCGGAATCCCGGGAAGGCCTTGCCGCCACGCCGGACAATCCATTTCTGGACCGTCTGGGGCTTTACAATGACGGCATGTTAGGCAGCGAAAGCGACACCGGCACCTACACCGACCGCTCCCGGGAGGAAGAGATCGCATTCCAGAACGAACTCTGCCAGACTGTCCCCAACGGCGGCGAAGTCATCATAGAGAACCCGTATAACGATCTGGACAATGCCATTTCGGATATGAGACAGATGCATGTGTCTTATCTGAACAGCGCCTATGACCTGAAGGTGTTGGATAAATGGAAAGCCACACCTTACGCCCAGCCCGGGCCCTATGAAAACGCCGTGGGATATGACTATATCCGTGACCACCTGGGCTACCGCTTTGTCCTGCGTTCCACGGAGATCCGGCCGGACTATACCCTGATGCAGTCCGTCCTGCGGATCGCCATTGAAAATGTGGGCTTTGCGGACAGCTACCGCGGATTCTCCTTCCGGCTTACCCTGCTGAATACGGAAACCGGGGAAACCATCGACATCCTACCCGAGGAAGATTCCACCTGCCTGGCCAGCGGCGAGACCACAGTGCTGGAAATTCCCCTGGATCTGGAGGCTTATCCCTCCGGAACCTATGAGCTTTACTGGCAGACCCTGGATGAAGCCTTTGACGAGCCCATCCTCTACGGCAACGTCCAGGTTCCCTCCGATCACGGTTATCTGCTGGGAACAATGTCCCTGGGGGAAGCCGTCAATTAAGGAACTGTCAAGAATTAACTTCACACTTTGACACGCCAGCGTTACTATTCACAGCCGGCTTCGCGAAGGCGTTTTTATGCGTTTTAGGCATAAAAACCCGAGACTGCGGGCGCCAAAATGAGCGTCTTTTGCTCATTTTGTGTGCATTATGTTGCTGTGAGCAGCGAAGCTGTGAACAGTAACACGCCAGCCATTCTGGCCTGGCTCATTGCCCATGGGAATGAACCGTTCCCAGCAACAGCCTGTCCCCCACAGGTTCATTGGCAAACCGTATGATCCTCTGATCCCGGGTGCGCCGCAATTCCCCGTAAAGGGATGCACCGCTCCCGGAGAATCCATCTTCCAGGGGAATTCGCAGTGTCATGCTTTCTCCTGCCGCCAGCGTTCCCAGGCCGCAGTCCACAGAGGCCATAGGCTTCTCCCGCGACTGCCCATAGAGCAGGAACCGCACCTCTTCCGCGCAGCAGGCAAAGCCATGGTTGGCAATCCTCAGCCTGATGCAGGTCTCTTTCCCCTTCTTTTCCATAGAGACGCCTTCCGCCACAAACCGGTATCCAAGCCGCGCTCCTATCTGGTCATACAGGCTGATGCCCGGGACATATCCCGTCTCCCGCCATTCCCGCAGCCTGGCCTCCTCATGGACACAATTCAGATAACTGACATGAAGCGCCTGAAGGCGCTTTATGGTTTCCGCCGGAGTCATTCCCGTCTCTCCGCTCAATACTTCCCCGCCAAAAGGCACTTTCTCCGAAACCTTCCCCAGAAATGCGATCTCCTCTGCGGGACGCCAGGGCTGTTTCCAGCCTGCGGTCTGCCTGTCCTGTACGCCGAAGGTCCCCATATGTGTCTCTGACGCAAAGATGGCATCATCGAAACAGCCTGTCAGCGTCTCCCCCACAGCGTTCTCCGGCTGCACGATCCTGCACTGCACCGGTTTCCTCACCGCCAGCCGTACCTTGCCCTCTGTGCCGGACAGGAAACACTGGGACAGCTTCCACAGATATTTCTCCGACACAAATTTTGAAGTATGCATCTCCCCCCAGCTTCCCACCAGCAGTCCCTGAAAGACCAGGATATGGTCACTGTGGCGCAGGATCAGCGGCGTAAGCTGCTCCATATGCTGTTCCACCTGAGAAAAAAGGGATGGCTCATGCTCCATTCCCTTCCCTTGCGTGTCATAGACAATCCGCAGTATGATATCCCTGCCTCCGGCGGCAAAGCAATCCAATATCCTGTGAATCAGTTCCAGACTCTCTTCCGACAGAGACCGCTCCCTATACGCGCCGATATCAATCAGCACCAGGGCAAGCGTCTCTCCCGCATACAGTGCCGGAGGCAGTTCACAATTTTCTTCTCCGCCCAGGACATAAGTATAAATTCGATACCAGCCCCGCCCTGGGTTCGGCACATCCCCCGCCGCCCCGCGGAGAACGGCGCCCCGGAAGCCAGCCGTCCTTTTCTTAGAAAAAAATATCATCCTTATCCACTTCCTTACCGATATGCAGCACCTTGATGCGGAAAACCACCGCCAGGATGGAAAACACCATACGGAACATATAGATAAAGGGCTTCAGGCCGGAATGCATGCTGACCCCATAGCCCCTGTTATGCATCACCGCAGGTATCTCCACCACCTGATAACCCAGCAGCAGCATCTGGATCAACATATTGGCGTCGGGGTACTGGTTGTCAAAATTACCGAATTTGGAGTAGTGCAGAGCCGCCCTGCAGCTCAGGCCCTGCAGGCCGGTGGTGGGATCATTGATCCTGCGCCCTGTGGCAGCCCTGATACAGAACCGGAACAGGGCATACGCCGTCCTCTTGAAGACAGATACAGGGAACTCACTGCTTCCCTCCATGAACCTTGATCCCAGCACAATATCCGGATACTCCCCGTTCGGTTCCGGCGTCTTCAGTCTTTTATATATGACAGGAATATTACAGACGTCATGCTGCCCGTCAGAATCCATCTGGATGATGTATTTATACTTTCTCCGTATGGCATACTTATAACCAAGCTGTATGGCGCTGCCGTACCCCAGGTTGAACACATTGGTCACCAGCGTATATCCATACTTCTTGACGATCCAGTTGGTGGAATCCGAGGAGGCATCATTCATGACCAGCACATCCGCTATCCCTGCTATTTCCGGGGATGCCAGCTGTTCCAGTACGCCCGTAATATTCTGTTCTTCATTATAGGCCGGCATGATAATCAACAGATCCTTCTGTTCCCTGTACTTCACATCCATCTCTCCTCATACTTAAAACTGGTATATCGTTTCGTTTATTTCAATAATCCTGTCAGAAGTTCGATATCTTCCTCATATGTCACCTGCTTACAGGCGGCAGCCTGCCGCAGTCTCCCACGAAGTGGTTCATCCGCCAGCAGTTCCAGGATGGCATCCCTTACCGCCTCGGGAGACAATTTGCACAATATGCCGTCACTGCCATGAATGATCTGCTCCCTGTTGCCGGTACAGTCCGAGGCAATGATGGCACAGCCTAATATCTGCGCTTCCTGTATGGCAATACTCTTTCCCTCATACCGGGTGGCATGTACATAGAGATCCGCCTGCCTGTAATACGGGAACGGGTTCTCCACCGCTCCGGCCAGGACAAAATCCTCCTCCAGACCGTATTCCGCGATCCGGTGCTCCAGGGCGCGCCGCTCTTCTCCCTCTCCCAGCACATACCATCTTGCCCGGCAGCCTGCGTCCTTCAGCAGTTTCATGGCACGGATGGCCACCGGATAAGACTTCTGGCTGTTTAGCCTGCCCACCGTCAGGATCCTTGTACCCGTATAACCATCCGTGAACCCCTCTCCCTGAACGGACTTTTCCAGTATCACTTCCCTGTTTATCAGATTGTGGAACACCTGCGTCCTGTCCGCGCATTCAGGGTATACCATAAGCAGCTTATCCCGGATCTCCTCCGCAATGGGAAACAGTGCGTCAAACTGTAGATAACAGTCCCTGTCAAGGCTCCTGGTATATCCTGCCTGTTCGTAATCAATGTGGATAAAGGCTGCCTTCTTTCGGGCTTTCACATGATCCGCCACATAATAGGCTGCTCCCCCCTCCAGAAACGCCACCGCCAGGTCATATTCCCGGGAAATCCGCATCCCGCCGTCCGACAACACCCTCCATAACAGCTTATCTGTCTGGACTCTGCCTTTTTTCAGCATAGCCCAAATATTCCGGCACAGATAGGGAATCAGCCTGACCACTGTGGCACGGTTCAGCATGGCCTTGATCACCGTGCCTGCCATGCGGAACCGTCCTTTGGCAGAAAACACGGAGCAGTCACTGAAGCCTTTATTCAACAGGCGCACCCCTGGGGGAAGCTTTGACACCAGTTCTCCCTGTCCCATCAGCACATACAGGTCGATCTCACAGGAAGTCTCCAGCCTGCCGAGAAGTTCCATAAGCGCCGTCTCCGCCCCCGCACGGCCCAGGGTATTCATCACAAAGAGAATCCGTTTACTCATGAGCCTTCTGCTCCTTTGCCGACATAAGCTCCTGAAGAATGCTTTCATTTTCCTGATTCAAAAGGGATACCTGCATCGCAAGCTCCTGATTCTTCATGATCAGTATCGAAATAGCAAGACTGAAACCGAAGAGACATAGCAGCAGCATGAGCCCCAGCAAAACGATAACGGCCATCACTGCCACGAAACTCCCCTCCGTCACTGCCAGCACAATTCCCGCTACGATCAGGCACAATGCCGTAGCTCCCCATATCATACCGAAACCTTCCGTCAGCCTGTGTCTTGCATAAGCCAGAAAACTCCATACCAGGAGCAACACACCTGTTCCAATCATAATGAGTCCGACAATCCCTGTCATCTCCATAATCTTTCTCCCCTTTCCATTTTCCACGATCTTTCATACAGACCTGCCCCTTTACCCCCTGGGATTTGAGCCTGTCAGGTTGACGTGCGAGCTGTAACGTCATAGACCTTCGCATCCGGCCGCTTTCCCTTCGTCGCGGGAAACAGCGAGCCCTTGCAGAAGGTGTGCTCATCCAGATGCCTCTCAACCCACCTCAGCCGCATATAAGCCACGGTCAGCCCCACGAAGCTGCCTGCCACTACCCCCAGCCCATACCAAATCTCCGAAAACCCTGTGGCCTTCAGGCTTCCCAGGAACGTGATCAGGCAGAAAGCCACGGAGGTCATCAGCGCGCCGTTCAAATCGTTGAAATAATACAGGAAAATGATCTCCGCGTACATGACAAACAAAATAAAGTATCCCGCCGCGAGACAGGGGTAGATCCTGAGCACGGTGCCGGAAAATCCCATTTTCGGCAAAAAGACCAGCATCACCAGATATACCACCACGGATATGATAAACTGGATACGCACCAGATTCAACAGTTCCCTGGACAGCTGGCGGAACATCCTGGTCTTGGTGTTCACGATATCCTGCCATCGGCCGCCTGTGACCGCCTCGGAAAATATCTTGTACCTTTCGTGAAAATGCATCTCCACCCTGGAAATAAAGATCACCGTGGCGGAAATATTGGTAAACATGGCAAGGCAGGTAGCCATGTCATACATCGGCGCCATCACAAAGGAATCCACCACCACCATCTTCATCCGGGTGGTCCAGAATACAAAGTTGTGGACGTAAAGCCCCAGGATATACCCTGTATTGATCACCACCAGTTTCCAGTACTTTTTGAAATACCGGAACACCTTCCTGTAATTGTTACTGTTCTTCCTGAAATACCGGCGGATCGTGGACATTTCCAGCACAGCCGTCAGCAGGAATCCCATGCTCAGCGCCAGAAGCATGCTGTAGGTCAGCTCCACCCCAAACACCAGGACCAGCAGCAGCGATACCAGGAACGCCAAAACCATGCCCCCGGTGAAATAGAGGGAGATCTTGGAGTAGTCCTTGCAGATGGAGAGGTACAGCATGGAATAAAAGACCAGCACCAGCGCAATATAGCCGCAGAAGCCGGTGAACACATAGTACAGCGCCACGCCTCCCACAAAATATTCCCAGAAACAGAAGGGAATGCCCAGAAGGCAGCTCAGCGCGATGTTCAGGATCAGGCCCGCGTAATAACAGGGCATGATATCCTCATACGTCTCCTCGTAAATGACGTCGGACAGATACCGTGAAAGCACTGCGTTAAAGGGCGCCGCCGTCAGGAGCGAGAAGATGAAGATGTACAGCACCGTGGCGGAAAACAGATTTCTCTGTGCATAACCCAGTGTATCATATCCCAGCACCTTACTCATCAGCATAATATTGCCAATTACCACGAACATGGGGGTCACAGTGATCATCATACTGTATCCGAACCCCACCAGGTTCATAGCAATGGATTCTTTTTCAAATATTTTATTCAGTCTTACGCCTATTCCAGCCATGCCTGCTCTCCTTCTTCAACCGCAGATACCTGCGGCGCTGCCTTTCACGCCTGCGCCGCCGCGGGACGGTTTCTGTGCATAAAGCCTTCGTAAGAAGGCCTTTACTGGCCGCGGAGTGAGCGGTAAACCTGCCGCCTTCTACCGCCAGTCCTCGATATCCCTGTATATTTTCTGGTAAGTTCTCTTCATATCCTCTATCTTATAGCGGGACATCAGGCGTTTATAGCCGTTCTCCCCCATCTCCTCCCGCTTTTCCTTGCTGTAGGCCAGCTCCAGGATCGCGGCTGTGATCTCCTCCACATTCATGACATGGGTCAGGATTCCTGCAGGGCCGTAGGAATCTCCTTCCCCGTAAATCAGTCCGCGGCAGTTTCCCACGTCTGTGGCAATGGCCGGCTTATGGGCCGCATATCCCTCCAGTATGGTCAGGGGCTGACCCTCGCTGACGCTGGTGAGAATCGTCATGTCCATCTGCCAGAGGTATTCCGGCACATTGACCCTGCCGGTAAATACGATATCCCGGACTTCCAGCGTCTGTACCAGTTCCATACACTCCTCCGCATACTCCGGATCCTCGTCCGTAGGTCCCATGATCCAGAGCTTCAACGCGGACACCTTCTCCTTGGCAAAAGCAAAGGCCCTGATCAGTGTCTTCACATCCTTGATCGGGGTGACACGGAGCACGGCACCCACATGAATCATATCCTCCTCCAGGGTGCGCTTCATATCCTCCGTCACAACAAAGCGGGAAGCGTCGATCCCGTTGGGTGTGACCATGGTGATATCTTTGTCACATCCCAGCTCTATCTGCAATTCCCTGGCATGTTCATACAGGCTTGTCACCAGTTCCGCCTCACTGTAGGCAAGCTTGGACATTTTCTTGAACTGTTCGATCCAGATGTTCTTGTAAATACCCTCCACCCACTTCGCCCGAATCAGTTCCTCCTCCCGTTCCCTGGTGTAAATACCATGCTCCGAGATGATCAGCTGACAGTTATGCTTGTACTTTGCCATGCAGCCCAGGATTCCCGCGTATCCGGTAGCCACGCAGTGATACAGGTCCGCCTTCGGCACATCCATTCTCATGGCCAGGAACAGGGGCAGATAAATAGACCTCATGGTCCACAGGAAATCGGAAAATACCACCTCAGGATAACGCAGCTGGTAACATTCCCGGGCTGCCCTGAAAAAGTCCTGCCCCATCAGAAGCTGGTTCAATGACAGCTTCTTTTTCGAGAAGAGCGCAAACAAAGGCTTCCACTTCACATTCTGGTTGAGCAGCAGGCTCTTTAACGCCTCATACTCCTCCTTGTTCAACCGTTTCTGTCTCTTCCCGGTGCCCTCATTGACCCAGTCGTTATCCTCCAGATAGAGTTCATAGACCTGGGTCAGGTTCTCCGGCAGTTCATAGGCAAACTTGCCCCTGAAAGACCTGTTTGCCACGATGGTCATGAGGATGAACTCATGCTCCGGAAATGATTTGATCAGACTGTGAATCCAGCTGGATACGCCGCCTACCACATAAGGATAGCAGCCCTCCGCAACCATACAAATTCTCATTTTTGCACCCTTCTATCTGAAAAACTCCGATACACTGCTTTTCACTTCTATCGTCACTTCTGTCTCTGTTGCCTCCAGCAGATAATAGCCTCCTCCCATATCCTGCAGGGTTGCCCCCTGCACCTGGCCCGGCACGCCCTCATTCAGCTTGAACAGGAACCAGGCACTGCCCTCAAATTCATTGATATGCAGGAAAATGTCATCGTTTATCCTCTCCGCCCGGTAATCCAGCGTCAGGAATTTTCTCACCCTGGCATCGCTTTCCGTCAGGGTCGTCTGGGTAAACGCCTCGTAATCACGCCAATAGGTGGTAAGGTTCCGGGACAGTTCACGGGAAAGGTTCTCCCAGTAATCCTCTTCGTCCTCCGGATAAGACACATCCTTCATATCCAGGACCACATTGGAATAACCCAGCGCCGTCTCATAGCCCATGATTGACAGATTCGCGGCATACGTATGATCCTTGGCATATGCCGTCCCCCGCTGCATCACCATGCTTCTGTCCAGATAGTCCACAATGGGCTCATCATCGTCGGGCGCCGTCACCACCGTCCGGAGCTTAGGAAAATACCGCTTCCAGGGGCCTGCCATGACCTCCTTCAGATCGTCCGTATACATGGAGATAAAGCTGTAGTCTCCCGCATTTTCCACGTAATAGGCGTAATCCCTGGACAGCTTTCCCTCCATGGTAGTATTGGATACCCTTCCCATGGAAACGCCCAGTTCCCCGTACTGCTCCTTCACAAGGGTCATATACCGGGGCAGGATCTCACCCTGCGGTTCATTCTCGTCACTGTAGTCCAGCTGGGGAGTCACCATAAGGCTGACGCGGGCTCCTGTCTTCTCTGCAATTGCAATCAGCGACGGCCATATCACGCTTTCATACAATGCCGGCTGGGTACAACTGTACAGACTCTCCAGCTCTTCCGAATTATCCTCCGCGAATCCCGAAAATTCCGCCACCGTCATACACTGGGCGTTCACAATGGGATAGATTTCATAGGAATCCGCCTCCGCCATCATGGCGCTGAGGAATCCGACCCCGTACATATTTGTCATATAGTTGGCGTTGACGCAGAAGATCCTGGCATTGCCCGCACTCTTTCTCCAGAGAATGGCAGGCATATTCTCATTCTTATATTCGTCCTCGTCCATCATGCCCATGATATAAGTCTTGGTGCCGCCGTCCAACACATACCAGTGAACCACCATCTCCAGATCCTGCTCCACCGTGTCGTTCATATCCGTGGCATAGATCCTCTCCCCGCCAAGCAGAAAACCGTCAAAAAGATGCACGCCCTCCACCAGCACCTCCCTGCTACGCATACTCCGGATCCCCAGGAATTCACAAAGTTCCGGACTGTCCGTCATGGTGGTGATATGGGGCATTTTCGCAAAGACCAGATGCACTCCCTTCTGGGTCAGTTCCCGCATGGCAGGCAGGTCCCGGTCCACATCTATGTATCTTCCGTCGATAATCACCACCTCCGGAAGATTCTCCTCCGGAATGACATACTCCTCGAAGGATCCATATTCCTGCAATCCCCTCTTTGTATAGGTACACCAGTAGGTCACCACATCCCTTATGTCAACGAAAGCGGGGCCTATGAACACGGCATACCTTCTGGGAAGTTCAAACTCACTGTTGTCCGCCCTGTCCAGCCGGTACATGTTGGTGGCGTTCAGACCATATGTATACGAATCCTCATAGTCATTGACATTATACTCATTCAGTTCCTGCTTCAACACGCCGGTGAACATGAACATGAACATGAGAATCACTATCATCAATACAATTGTCACATAATTTCTGCGCGATACCATAATTCAGCCTCACTAATATTGTCGCCTTAATATTCCTTACTGTTGTAACCGTAATAATCTATGGACAGATCAAACAGCCGGTACGGGTTCTGGTCAATCTCAAAGCAGACGAAATCCGTTGTCTCGTAATAGACCCTCATTTCATTGGGATACATGGACTGGAAAGCCAATGCCCAATAGTACAGCCTGGACATCACCGTATAGCGGTTGCGCCCCTGGTATACTCCCAGCCCGCCTCCCTGAGGAAGCGGCCTGCTGGCGCCTGAAGCCGATATCCTGGTACCGCTTCCCTCATAGGATATGGCATAATCTATGGGGATCTTTTCAATATACACATATATCCTGGGGGTGGGGATCGTCAGGTATTCCGCCTGTCTTTCGCCCTCCATTGCACGCAGGAAATTGATGGTCTCATAATGATATCCGTCATTCTCCACCATCCGCAGTTCGTCATTTGCGGAAATGACGGTAAACATGAACCGTTGATTGTCATGCAGTATATTCGTGAGGCAGATGATGGCGTCATTGCTCTCCATAGCCGGCATGTCCAAGGGAAGCCTGTATGCTCCGCTGAACAGCAGGACACTTACCATCAGCCCAACGCCTCCAAGGGACAGCATATTGGCAATCAGCTGTGTTGTGACCCATCCGGCCGCCAGACTGATCAGGGCATCTATGGCAAACGCCAAGGCCGCGGGCAGCGTATACGCGAGATAGATACTGCATCTGCTCATATCCATCAGTGCAGGAATTCCAAGCCAGCGTGCCATGATCACCGCACATAAAAAAATAGTAAAAAAAGCCACTGTGATCAAAATACACCCGTAGTGCCTGGTCTTTCTTCGAAACAGATTGATAAATCCAACGCATCCGGGAATCACGGTAAATACCAGGATTGCCGACACAGTATTGGAAGACGCGTTGCTCAATATGTATACGTTTACGGCATTCCTCAATCCTGTCAGAAACCTGACTGTCTTGCTCCACTTCACATTCACCCACGATTTCAGCCGCTCCGACAAAGGCACCTCCGGCTCCGGCGGCTGCAACGTTTCCTGTGACTGCGAAACACCGTCCGCAAACGCCTGTCCCCCGCTGTCTCCCCCGTTCAGAGAACCTGCTCCCCCACCTGTCTGTCCGGGACCCGCTGTTCCGCCCTGTCCCGTTACCGACTGTCCGGAGCCTGATCCCGCTGTTCCATCCTCCGCTCCCGTTCCCGGCTGTCCGGAGCCTTGCGTTCCCGACTGCGTTTCTTCCCCGGAAGTATCCTGCTGCTGTGTCTGCACAGGGTTTCCGGAGGAATCAATCTTGCCTGTCATGACAGCCATGGCCCATCTCAGGGATCCCTCCGGAGGAGTCCCCGTGGCAAATGCAATCCCCATGGGCAGCACTGCCAGAAGCACGCTCAAGATTCCTGCCGCCATGATCCGCCCGAAATATGCCTTGCGGAACAGCAGTCCCACAAATCCCACCGCCACTGCCATGCAGAACAGACCGGCTACAATGGTATTATAAAAATGGATCGCAAGGGTTGCGCTGAAACTCAGCCCGAAAAAGAGCAGGTACCGGGTACTGTGGACTTTCCAGCCCTTTGCACCATTCTCCTTCTTCCTGTCCTCAAAAAAAGCGATCAGGAAATAAATTGACGGCAGGATGAAGATCATGCCGAATTCCTGGGGAAGTGCGCTGGAATACCTTTTATATGTCTCAATGTTCCAGACATTGGCAAACAAATACAGGATCATTCCCATGTAAGGGGTATACCGGGTCCTGCAGCATGCCTTCATAAAAATCAGCAGCACCAAATGAATCATCAGCGTCTCCACCAGGCCAAACATGCGGAGCAGCACAAAGGTGTAAAACCCGAACATTTTGTGCAGGTAATAGATGATACAATGAAACCCCTGGGGATACACTCCCGCCACGAAAAGGTGATTGTCCTCCAGGGCATTGATCCAGTAATTGTGTACCGGCATATCCGAAAAGCAATATCCCATATTCCAGAACATATTACATCCGTACTGCCACAGGACCAGCCCGATGACCCCCACAGTAAACACCCAGTCAAAAAAGTGATGCCGTATGCTCCCGGCCACACGTAGGAACGCCGTTTTCAACAGTCTGCCCACTGACCGCAGCGCCTTGCTGAGCAGCAGCCTTCCTCCCATGGTGCCGGTGAGAAAGCTGTTCACCGCCCTGGCTGCCGAGAGCACGCCATCCTTGACCGTGGTATTGTGGACTCTCGCCAGCGCCCAGACCGCGGGCAGCACCGTCCCCAGGAACAGTGTGACCCGGTTGGAAATGTGAAGCAGCTGTAACACCAGGACCAGATTCATCAGGTAGACATTTCCGATCACCAGATAAATCATAAACCGCACGCAGAACCGTTCCTCCCTGAACCTTCTGTTAAACACAAAGGCAGGCAGAAGAACAGTCATGCCCAGGTATGCCGCCAGGACCCCTATAAATTGTAAGATAGTCAACGTCTGTATTGACATTGCTTCCTGCTCTCCTTTGTTCGACCAATACCCCCGCCACAGGCAGCACAAACATTCCGTGAACTCGGTGCAAATCCGGAAGAATGCCTGCACTTGGCATTCTTCGAATTGCTTTAGCAATTTGTGTAATTTAGAAATTCTTAGCGGGCGTGTTTTGACCGCTTAGAATTTCTTTACACACTTGTCAGCTGAATACCCTGATCAGATCCAGTGTATCCCTGTCAATCACAATATCCGACTGCTTCAGGCGGTTCATGACGCCGAAGAAGTTCTCTTTATCCTGAATGCTGAAATACAGCTTCAGCTGTATGGTGTAGGAGGACAATTCCTCGGGATACATCTCCATGCTCCGGTCACACCAGACCTTCATATGATCATATTGCCCGGTGCCCAGCAGCCTGATTGCGATCCACTCTATGTACTCACAGGCCAGACGGTATCTGTTTTCCTCACTCTTATAAAGCCAGTCACACGCTTCCTCCATCATTTCAACAAAGGCCCGCTGCTCCATATCCGGAAAGACATCCTGGCTCAGCACCTCATTCATATATTCGATCATCGCACAGGCATATTCCGCCGCATTCTCGTCTCCCCTGTGAAGCGCATTGTACAGTTCCTGGGATTCCTGCCGGAAATCATTCAGGGCATCCCTCAGCACGGACGCCGCATAGTGGGATGTCTCCGTATCCTCGCTGTTCAGCGCCAGGGAAATGGTGGCAAGGGATTTATGCACATCGCCCTTTACCACATCCATGACCAGGGAGCGCAGGCTGTCCTTGTCCGCCACCGCCAGCGCCTCCTCGATGGGAACCCTGTTCCGCTCGCTGTCCTCGTCCGCCTTCCTGTTTGCAACCACCTTATCCTTGCCGAAGATAACGTCCGTCAGATCCGCCTTTGTCCGGAAAAACAGTACATACATCAGCTGCGTCACCAGAAAGAACAGGATCCCCACCACGGGACAGAGCAGTATGACCAGCGACTTGAACAGATAGCCCGTCCTGCTGAGTTTCCACTCATAAGGCTCCTCTTCCTCCGCATCCTCTTCCCCGTTGCCGCCTTCTCCCGAACCTCCTTCTCCCGCGGCCTCCCCTGCAGCCGCAGGCTCGGTCTTCTTCTCCCCGGAGGGTTCTTCCGGCGGCTTTTCTTTCTCCCTGAAGGACTGTACGATACACCCCCATATAAAATAGGCAATGGCAATCAGGGTATTGATGATGATAATAACAATAAAAACCTTCTCAGCAGTTGTCATACCGCCAGTGCCTCCTCAACCTGGCAGCCCAGGCCGGCATCCAGGAATCTCCGCCTCACAAAGTCTGCCCCCTTCACATCCGTATTTGCCAGCAGCACATGAAGATTTCCCTTTGCATCCTGCCCCAGGTAATCCGTCTGCCTTACCAGCTTTCCGAGTCTCGCATTGACTTCCTCCTGGGTCAGCCCTCCGGTATCCAGATCCAGCAGGGCGCAGGCGGTAAGGTTCCTGCTTCTGGCGCGCATAAAGGCGGATACCAGTTCCTCAAAGGCATCCGGCTCCAAAATGCGTGTCCCCGGAATATAGCGCTGCTGTTCCAGCAAGGTCATATAATGGTTCGCCCTCAGCACCGCGTCCTGGATCAGGGAACCGACGATGGCCAGCATATCCGCCTGCCCCAGCGTCATGCGTTCCCAGGGGATATCCCACACCATCAGGATCATCTGCATCTCTTCCCCCTCATAAATGGCGCTTGCCATCAGGGGGTACTCGTCTTTCATGTCCTTATTGATATAAACCTTGTGGTTTATGATCGCCTCATACAGTTCCGTCATATCCGTATAATTCACGGAATTTCCAAGCCTTCTGGCCTTGTCTGAAGTGGCGGAAAACAGCCTTGCAAAAGAACGGTTCGCCACGGAATAGATCGCCACATCCTTGCTTCGCATGATCTTGGACAGAACCTCCGCCGCGTAAAACAGCACTTCCACCGGCTGATAACGACCCAGTTCCGAAGTGATCTCATAGATCTTGCCCATGCTGTCGTTCTGGTTGATCAGATGATCGGACAGCACATCCTTCACCCTCACGTTACTGCCGTTGATATCCGCCAGATCCTCCAGCTGCTTGGTGAGAAACTGGATCTCACCTGCATGCTCCTCCCTGATGGACTTCAGCTGATCCCTCATATAGCCCACCACCAGGCCAAGGATCAACAGCTGCGCCATCCAGACATAGGTATTGTAATCCAGCATGACGTCAAATCCGCTCCTCTGGTACATCTGCCGGAAGCAATAGCCTGCAATGGCCAGCAGGCTGGAAAAGATCGCCTGCTGCTGTCCATAGACAATGGCAAACAGCAGGACATATAACAGATAGAAATCAAGCCTGTCAAAATAAGCGCTGCCCACGGCACGGTTATTCAGCATGAAGAAGGGGATAAACAAGATGATATTCTCCAAAAAAGGGACCATGGCCTTCATTACTTCCCGGAAGCCATGCTTCATTTTCTCCACAAGATTCGCGTCCGCATCCGTTCTCCTGGAGAACCGCGCGCTGTTTTTCTGCAGGAACTCAGCCAGCTTCGGGATCGCTTTTTTAGGAGTGTTAAAGGCACGCAGCCGAAACTCCTCCATAAAGTCAAACCCGGCCAGGGAGACGCTGTTTCTGCCTTTCTCCAGATCCTCCACAATGGAAACGCTGTTGTCCCCGGATTTTTTCTTTAACTGCTGCTGGATCAGTTCCGCGATCTCCGCCTGGGACACCGCAGTACTGCCGGACACCTGGTATACAGGCCTTTTACAGCTTTCTGCCGCGGCCACCTGGTAAATATATTCCACAGCGTCAGCCAGATAAACCGGTGAAAACTTCTTCTCCATATCCACGGTAAAATGGCCTGCATTGATGGTCTCCACGGCAGGCTCCGCCACTTCCACAAAGATTCCCCTGTCCCCGTCCAGGGTAATCTCCCCCGTATCGATGGCCTGCATGCACATCTGGGCACAGACATTTCCAATCTCCTCCGTCCGGCTGGGTATGCCATAGAGATGGTCCAGGCGCAGTACTACAATATTTCCTTCCACCATATTCCGGTAATCCAGGCACAGCTTCTCCCCCATGGCGACAGCCTGCGCCTTGGGGTTTTCCTCCGTATGGTTCACGACCTCCAGCTTCGCGTTAACGCCCAGCCCGGAAAACACCTCATCCGAAGACAGATAAATAAACCGGCCCTTCTGCTGGGCGGCATAGGCCATCAGCATATTCAGGACCGACGAAGTATATTTTACGGAAGAGGCCTGCCCGCCCTTCCAGTCGAAATTCCAGTCATAGGCCCCAAGGAAAATGGTAACATCAGGCTTTACACTGTTAAAGATCTCCCTGATACAGGCATTGTCGTAGTCAAAGCGATAGGTTTCAAACACCCTGCGGTAGCTGAGGGTATCCTTCCCCTCCTCCGTCAGCATAAATATCCTGTGCTTCTCCTTGTCCAGCTTATCCACTAATTTCTGCATCAGGTTTCCTGTGCTTCCAATCAGTAAAACATCCATTCGTATACCCCCTGCCCGCTTTAGCAGGCATCCGTTCCATATTTGGAAGTTTATGTCACTCTTCCCGCAGAACCAATCCCTGTTCCCTCAGCTGCTGAAAAAAACTTCTGATATCCGCCAGTCCTTCCTGGACGGATATCCCGAATTCCCTGCTGAGCGCCTCCGCCACGGACGTCTCTGATCCCAGACGTCTGTACTGTTCCCAGATATATGCCCCGCTTTCATTTAAGACAACCGGTTCCCGCCTCTTGGCGCCGTCCTGCTCCATATCCAACAGCCAGTACAGGCCCGCCGCTTTCCTGAGCTGATAACGTTCTTCCCCGTCCATTCCCTCACTCCTGAAAACTGTTTGATTTTTGAGTAATTACTATTTTATCACATTTTGACAATCATGGGAATCCATAAAGTAAATTCTTTCAGCAGTTTTCCACAACAAGTATTCCTTTTCGTCCTCCGTAAACGCATTACAGTCCAAAATATAGCCAAAAAGATGACGGTAAGTGTCCCTGCACAGGTTGCTGGGCAGGTCGCTCCCCCACATCATGCGGTCTGCCCCCAGGATCCCCATTGCCTCCCGGATAAACCATATGGCAGTGGGATAGGGATAAGGCTCCGGCCTCTGGTTACTGCTTAGACTGGCCAGGTCAAAAACCACGTTTTCCTGATTCAGGGCCCTCATTGCCTCCCGCCAGTCGTTCTCATAACCGCGTCCCTGGGGCGCAAGGAGATGACAGACCACGAATTGGATACGGGGATGGCGCTTCACGGCTTCCGCCAGCCTCTGCGGCTGCCAGCAGCAGCCCCCGTGGCGCCCGATATCGACCACCACGGTCAATCCATGTGCTTCCGCATATTCGTACTGCTCCTCCATCACCTTCCCGTCCAGGGGAAACTCCCCATGATAACTCATCAGCCCGCTTCCGTCGCTGACCTCAAACTTTACAATAGGGAATCCCAGGTCTTCAAACAGATGGCGGCGGATATCCTCATACTTTCTGCAAAAAGGATCGTAACATGCCCCTCCGGTGAACCGGTCCGGATATTTCCGCATGGCCTCCCATGTGTAGAGATTCTGGGGACCGATGAAATTGCCCTGGAGCATCACTGCCTTCTCCACGCCCTCCCTGTCCATCAGCGCCAGCACCGCCTCCGGCGTCACCCTGTCCTCCCCCAGCTCCCCCGGAAACATCTGAAAGCTGCTGCCGTCCGCGTATTCCACAAACCCGCCGCCGATGCAGCGCAGCTCCCCCTTCGCCCCAAAGCCGTTCAGGCTCTGGCACAGATGAATGTGCGCGTCTATGATCTTCATAAGATAGTCCCCCTTCCCAAGGAACTGCTCGAACAGTTCCTTATATTCCGATAGCAGATAGCATAAGTATAACATTTACCGGGAAACATTACAAAGACGTATTTTAATTTATCATTTGGCCGGATATTTTCGGAAAAGTTCTTTATAATAAATCAGGATAGAAAAGGAAACACTTAAGGGAGCAGTGCCATGAAACAGACCATAACCTTCCACGATAAGCGGAAGCATTCAAAAAACAGACAGGCCGGCCGGAATCTCAGCCTGAAAATAGAACAGAATGCAAAAACCATTACCGTCACACTGGAAAGAGAAGCAGGGAAAACGGAAACCTGTACTTTCAAGACCCACACCTTCCCGCTGGAAGACAGCGGAACAGACCGGTCAAGCTGGTTCGACCATGTAGAAACCGTGGCAAGCGACGCGCCTCTGGAGTACTCCGGGGAGCATTTCTCCGTCTGCGATCTTCTGGCGGATCTCACGGCGGACGACGATGCCTTCCGGATCCTGGCAGACGCCCTGTACTCCATGAGCGGCCTGAAAATAACAAAGCCACTGGCCGCAATGCTGGGGGACAGGACACTGCTGGAGCTGGTCTCCGCGCTGGATATCCCCGCAGGGAATGACTCCGCGCCGGATTCTACAGGGGACTCAGGCGCCGGAAGGAGAACGCCTGAGAACGCCATGCAGATCCTCAACGCCGAGTTGAACAAGATCTCGAAGAAATAAGGAACAAGAGTTCATGGGCAAACAGCGGCGCCGCCGCCAGGATGCACAGTCTCATCCACTCCCCTCCCGAGAGGTGGGATGTGCCGAATGCCTGGATCAGGAAGGGAATCTCGGTCACTGCAAACTGCAGGCAGAAGCCCACCACGCAGGCCGCGATCATCAGTTTATTGCCCAGATGATCCATGCGGAAGACAGATTTCCCCGTATCCCTCATGCCTATCGCGTGGAACAGCTGGGAAATCCCCAGCACCGTGAACGCATAAGTCTGGGCCTTGGACAACACATTGGGATTCCCCAGAAGATGGGAGATTCCCGCAGGTGTCAGGGGCAGGCCGTTCGCCCGCAGCAGGGCACAGGGCAGCATCAGGAAGGCTGTCAGGCTGATGGCTCCGATCAGCACACCGTAGAAACAGGTACAGGCAAGCCCTCCTCTGGCAAACAGGCTCTCCTGGGCCTTTCTGGGCTGCTGCCGCATAAGACTTTTCCCGTCATTCTTATCCACTCCAAGCGCCAGCGCTGGAAGGGAATCCGTGATCAGGTTGATCCACAGGATATGGCTGGATTTCAAAGGCGACGCCAGTCCGCAGAGCACCGCCACAAACATGGTGATGATCTCCCCCAGGTTGGAGGACAATAGAAAGATCACCGATTTGCGGATATTTTCATAGACACCCCTGCCCTCCTCTATGGCTCTCCGTATGGTGGCAAAATTATCGTCCGTCAGGATCATGTCCGCTGCCTGCCTCGCCACATCCGTGCCGTTCATGCCCATGGCAATGCCGATATCCGCCTCTTTCAGGGAAGGTGCGTCATTGACCCCGTCCCCGGTCATGGCTACGATCTCTCCCCTTTTCTGGAAGCCATCCACAATCCGCACCTTCTGCGCCGGGGAAACCCTGGCAAAGACCCTGCTGGTCTCCAGCCGTCTGATCAGATTCTCGTCGGACAGCCGGGTCAGCTCCTCCCCCGTCATGCACTGATTTCTGCTTTCCACGATGCCAAGCTGTCTGCCGATGGCGAAAGCCGTGTCCACATGGTCCCCCGTGATCATTACCGTGGTGACACCCGCCTCCTTGAAATCCGCCACGGCGCCTGCGGCCTCCGGCCTGGCCGGATCCCTCATTCCCACCAGTCCCAGCAGCACCAGCCCCTCTTCCCTGGCCTCCTTGGCGTTCCGCCGCATGGCCACAGCCAATGTGCGCAGCGCCTCACCGGACATTTCCCTGACTGTCGCCTGCAGCTGCCGGATGTGGTGCTCTCCCAGGCGGACAATCCCCCTGGAGGTCCATATTTCCGTGCATCTCCTCCACACCTCGTCCGGGGCCCCCTTGGTGAAGCTGATACTCCGGTACGGCTCATAGCACGCCGCCCTGAGTTCCCTTCCGGCTGCGCCTGTCCCCTTGCGCGCTTCGTATTCCGCCGCGCGGAGCTCCCCGCCTCCTGCGCCTGCCCCCCTGCGCACTTCGTATCCCGCCGCATGCAGTTCCCCCATACCTGAATCGGTGATCCTGTGAAGCGTGGTCATCATCTTCCTGTCGGAATCAAAGGCAAGTTCACCGATCCTGGGCATCCGGCACTCCAGTTCCTCCTTCTGTATCCCCGCCCTTGAGGCCATATCCAAAAGCGCCAGTTCCGTGGGATCCCCCATCCCCTGTCCCTGTACCAGGGAAGCGTCGTTGCAGAGCGCCATCCCCTGGAAAAATTCCGGGCAAAGATTCGGTAATACCTCCGATGCTTCCATACATTTCCCGCCGATGGCCACCTTCTCCACCGTCATCCGGTTCTGGGTCAGGGTACCCGTCTTGTCGGAGCAGACCACACTGACGGCTCCCAGGGTTTCCACGGAAGGCAGCCTTCTCACAATGGTATTGACCTTGACCATCCTGGTCACGCTGAGGGCAAGACATATGGTCACCACCGCAGGCAGCCCCTCCGGCACCGCCGCCACTGCCAGCGAGATCGCCGTGATCAGCATTTCCCCCACATTGCGGCGCTGAAACACTGCCAGCCCAAACAAAGCTGCACAGAGAAGCAGGGACAGGAAGCTTAAGACCTTTCCCAGTTCCCCCAACCGCTTCTGCAAAGGGGTCATTTCCTCTTTTGCCTTGGTGATCATCTCCGCGATCTGGCCCAGTTCCGTCTGCATGCCTGTGGCGGTGACGATCCCCTCCCCCCTGCCGTAGGTCACTATGGTGGACATATAGGCCATGTTATATCTGTCCCCCAGGGGCAGGTGCTCTCCCCTCCGCCCCACAAAGGCGGCGTCCTTTTCCACAGGCAGGGACTCCCCCGTGAGGGCGGATTCCTCTATCTTGAGGTTTGCCGTAGACACCAGCCGCAAATCCGCGGGAACCTGGCAGCCCGCCTCCAGACAGACAATATCCCCCTTCACCAGTTCCGCCGCAGGGATCTCCTTCCGCCTTCCATCCCTGATCACCACCGCTTTGGGGCTGGTCAGCTTCTTCAAGGATTCCAGGGCTTTCCGCGCCTTTCCCTCCTGAAGCATCCCCACAATGGCATTCATGAAGACCACCACCCCGATGATCACCGCGTCGCTGGTCTCCTTCAGCAGCACGGAGACCACCGCCGCCACAATGAGCACGTAGATCAGCGGGTCGTTCAGCTGCTCAAAAAAGGACTCGATAACTGTTTTCTTCCTCTCCCCCTTCATTTCATTCCTGCCGTCCCGGGCAAGGCGGATGGCGGCGTTCTTGTCCGTAAGCCCCTGTTTCAGGTCGCTTTCCAGTTGTTGCAAGGTTTCCTGTATGCTGCACTGTTCAAACACGGCAAATCCCTCCCGAAGCTTGTTTGCTTATGCATTCTATGCTTCAGGAAGGGAAAGTAGTCCAATTTTTTCCACCTGCGCGGTTGCAATCCAATGACCTGCCTGCATGCCATTTATGGCAATGCAGGTAGGGCATAAACTATTGATAATACTGCGCCTGTGCCTGCCACATTTCGGCATATAACTTACCGTTGCCGACAAGCTGTTCATGATTTCCATATTCGACGATCTCTCCATTGTCAAATACTGCGATTACATCACAGAAGCGGCAGCTGGACAGGCGATGGGAAATATATACGGTGGTTTTGCAGTCCGTCATTCTATTATACTCGTGAACGCATTTATCTGCCACTTTCTGTTCAACACTGCCGATGCGTTCACTCGTTATACCTTTAGGTTGACAAATGTTTTCGTTCATGAGTATAAATTGTGAATATACCTCATACTCGGAATACGGATCGAGACTTGCTGTCGGTTCATCCAATACCACTAACGGCGCATTCCGGTACAAAGCACGCGCAATGGCAATTTTCTGCATTTCTCCTCCGGAAAGCTCCACTCCGTTTTGGTCAAAATTTTTATAGAGAGGGGTATCAATCCCCAGAGCTAATTCATCTACTTTTTCCAGAATACCTGCCAGGCCTAACGAATCCCTGATTCTGCCTTCTTCAGCAATTTTATCAAAAGCCAGGTTTTCTCTGATGCTGAATGAAAAAATCTTATAATCCTGGAATATAACAGACAGTAATTTACTGTATTCCGATTCCTCAAATTCATTGATATCCACACCATTAAACAGTATACATCCTTTTTCCGGCCGATAAAGCCTGCATAATAGTTTGATAAATGTCGTCTTGCCCGCACCATTCCTGCCGACAATGGATAATTTCTCACCATTCTCTATGGTAAGCGAAATATCCTTCAGCGCATACGCCTCCTGCCCCGGATATCGAAACCACACATTCTTAAATTCAATTTTTGCAGAATTGACATCCGCCGATGTCCTTCCCCCTCCGGAACCGACGCCTGGCAATTGTTCAAACGCAATATAATCCTGCAATACATTGCCAAGCATCTGTAAATCCACAAGCTTTGTCATCAGCTGCATTGCCGCACCGGAAAACTGGTTTGCCGCAGAGATATACATGGCAAAATCACCGACCATGAGCGTTCCATGCAATACGCCCCATGCGGCAAAAGCATAGGCTGCCAAAGTCTGCGCCTGGATGATAACCGCCGAAACCCCGTCATGGCGTCTTTGCTTCAGAAACATTTTATGAAATATCTTATTCACGGAATGATTCTGCTGATTGATGCGGCTTATGATATACTCGGACATTTTATAAATCCGCACATCCTTCGCATTTTTGAAATCCTGCGTCAACTCCTGAAAATAAGCAAATTGACGATTGTATACGGCAATATCCTGATAGAATTGAAATTTCGTCGCCTGGATCCGCCTATATAGGAATGTGTTTACCATAGTCAGCAGAAAAAGAATCGCTACAAGCGCAGGATTATATATTGCAATAATCCCAATCACTCCGATCAAGATGATCACCAGCCGGACGATGTCCACTATCGTCCTTGGACCTCCAAGCAGCGCGTCGTGAAGCCGTATATTAAATAAGGCTTTTTCCTTCATATCCAGTATTTTGGCATCCTCCAGTTTTTCAAAATCCATATGCATAATATGGTTTCCTACATGCAGTTCAAAGCCATCCGCAAGCTTTTCCCCTGATATCTGCAGTTTTTTCCTTATGATGCTGTTTGTAACCCCCATAACAGCATTCCCGACAGCCAAAATGCTGATATATAAAACCAGCCATTTCATTCTTTTTGCGCCCGTCAACTCATTGATGATATACCTTGCAGCTATTATATTGACGAAGGGAGTGATGGAACCGGCCACTGCGGATATTAAAGCCAAGGGAATATACCCGGAGTGTATCTGATGAGCCAGCTTTATAAAATGCCATATTGCCGATAACCCCTTATTTTCTTTTAATGCCATCCTCTTTTCATGCCAGGCTTCCTTCATACCAGACTTCCTTTCCGCCAGACCTCCTTCCTGCCAGACTTCCTTTCCGCCAGACTTCCTTTCCGCCAGACTTCCTTTCCGCCAAAACGGTCTTCGTCTCGTTTTTGCCTTCGTTTCATTTTTTTGCAGATTGAACTAAGGCGTCACTCCAATTCGGATTTTTGCAATTGACTATTGTAATATTTCGCCTGCACATAAAACATTTCTGCATATTTTCCATTTAATTCCATCAGTTCCTCATGGGTTCCATATTCCGCAAGCCTGCCATTTTCAAACAGGGCGATGGCATCACAGAAACGCGTGGACGCAAGCCTGTGGGATACATATATTGCAGTTCTGTTTTCTGTCAGGCTGTTAAACTTTTCATATATTTCCCGTTCCGCCAGGGGATCAAGGGCGGCGGTGGGCTCGTCAAGCACCATAACGGCGCCGTTCTTATACAGAGCCCTGGCAATCATGAGCTTTTGTTTTTCACCCCCGGAAAATTCTATGCCCTCATCATCCATTATCTTAAGGACACAGGTATCCGCACCATATTTCAATGCATTTATTTTCTCCCGTAAGCCTGCCCTTCGAATACATAGATTCACGCGATTTCTGTCAGCCCGCAGCGCATCACTTACACCGATATTGTCCGCTACAGAGAACCCAAGCGGGAGGATTTCCTGAAATACTGCCGAAAAGATCTCATAATATTGTCTCCGTTCAAATTGCCTGATATTGATCCCGTTACATAAAATCTCGCCCTCTGTCACATCATATAACCGGAGAAGCAATTTGATAAAGGTCGTTTTCCCAGCCCCGTTATTTCCCACAATGGCCAGCTTTTGCCCCTTTGGAATCGTCAGATTCAGATCACAGAATATAGAATGGTCACTGCCCGGATATTTCCAGGAAACATTCCTAAATTCAAATTCATATGGTCCGGGCGGAACAGGGACAGGCTGCTCTGCTTCCGTCATCTCGTCCGGCCGCGACATAAAGGCCCGATAGTCACTGATCTGCATGCTCAGCCCATACATGTCCGCAAGCTGCCGCACAGTTTTTTCAAATGCTCCCCGGAAGCCCGCAATCGCTGCCACATACATCGTAAAGTCTGCAATTGCCATGTTGTTTTCCACTACCATAAATATCAGATAGGCATAAACCATGCCTTCCCGGATCAAAGAAAGAAGCGTGTCTATCCAGGCGCCAAACATCTCATAATTCTTTATGGATTCTTTTGTTCTGCGGATTTTGTCTCGATAAAACATAAACCGGCTGCCCAGCCATTCCGCCAATGCATACAGCCGAACCTCCTTTCCATAAGAAAAGTCATACATAATACCATATAAATAATTGGAACAACGTTCATTTCCGGCTAATTCATCGCGCTTACTATGTTCATACTTCCTGCCTGCGAGCAAAAAAGCATAATTAATGCCAATAGCGCCTATGAGATATGCTAAAATAAGCACATTTAGTCTTGATACTATGGTTATATAGCCGCATAACGCAATTGCCATTCCGGGAGTTTCAAACCATTTATGTAACATACCACTGATTCCGTCAAAATTGTTTTTTCCTCCTCCCTTCATTGCAGACTGTACATCATTAAGAAAATCCGGGTCTTCCGTACACTGAAAACCAATGTCCATGCACTTATGATATAAGCTATCCATATAGGGTGCAGTGACCTTAACCGGCTGCGCCATAAAAACACCCTTCAGATACTGCGTAAAGCAGGATGCTGCCGCGGCTGCCAGAAAGAAAGACATTAATAGCAGAAAAACCCTATCCTGACGTTTTGATGTGAGCAGCTCATCCAGTATCTGCCGCGGAAACAATATACCGATAAATGGGGAAACAGCCGTAACAAATGTATTGAAAATGATTAAAAGCAGAATCCACTTGTTATATTTACACACGCCGCATAAAACATAAGCCATATTTTGTATCAAGTTATATTTCTTCCCACATCTTCTGATTCCGGTAATGATTTTTATCATTCCATTCTCTTTTCGCAAATTTATACTATTTAACAGTTAAAGTTTCCAGGCAGCCTGACTCCATAACACCAGCTATATATGTTTATCCAGCGCAGTACTGTAAATTCCGGCGTTATATAGTATCATTGTTCCAGATATACATCTCTTTTGATTTTCACGAAGCCGCTCCCTATGATTGTTCATCCGCACGCATTTTAGGGAAACGCTGATCAAAGCGTTTCATCAGCGGATTCCCTCCGGTCACCCAATGCGTTCTATCAGACCCGCTTCCTGAAAAGGCTTTACCACAAAAGCATCCGCTCCAAGCTGTAACGCCTGCTCCACAATATTTTTCCGGGACAATGCCGAAAGCATGACTACTTTTATTCCGGGATGCCTCTCCCTTATTTTCCTTAAGGCATCCATTCCGCCCATAACCGGCATCACAATGTCCAGCACGCACACATCCACATCCTTCTCCTGTAATACATCCAGGCATTCCTGTCCATTTCCGGCCTGTAATACCGTATGTCCATGGTGTGTCAGTATATCCTCCAACGTTGCCCGCATAAAATCCGCATCATCCACAACCAGGATGTTCCTGCTTTCCCCTGTTATCTGGCCGGGAACGTAGTCAAATACACTGTCCGCCTGGCTTTGATCCAGAAGCGGATCCATATCCTCCACCGACTGCCCTGTGTTCAGAGGCCTGATACCAAGAAGCTCGTCGGCGGAGACCCACAATACCCCTGAGATCTTAGGTATCATGGCGATATCCGGATAAGAAATACCCATCTCCCACCTGGACACGGCCTGGGGGGTAATGTTCAGCAATTCCGCCAATTCTGCCTGGGTTATATTCCTTTTTTTCCGTCTGTACTTTATTACTTCTCCAATATTCATAAATGTCTCCATTTCTGTGCCAGAGCGGTCTCAGGATTTCATCCGCCAAACAATTCCCAGACTATCCCATACCTATCTATCATGCTGCCATATAATATGCCTTCTTCATTTAAGCTGATCGGTCTATTTAATGTCGCCCTCTCACTTAGCCTTTCAAATGACTCTTTTAAATATATTTCGTCGCTGCTGTTAACAACAATTATGATCTGATACCAAATCTTGACTCCGCCGCCATATCCTCTATCGTCGCACATGGCAGGTCCAAGACCGTCCGAAAATTTCAAGGCATAAATAGAGTTATCATCCCGGAATTCAATGAATGCACTATATATTTTATCCTTTGCAGTCAAAACCCCCTCTGCCGGGCAGCGGGGTTTTTGACCCTCGCGGCATTCGCTGTTTGAATTTGCATATAGTGAATCTGCATATGTCACTACTTCTGATAACTGAGCTTGATATGCATTCCCAATATAGGCTGCCACTTCATCACAGTTCCCCATGAATTCCAGGCAATGATATATTTTACGGCATTCACTTTTTTTATAGATCCAGCGGATACCATATTTGTCACTGTAAATCCCCTTTTGGATCTCTTCAAGACAATGCTCGCCGCAATACAGTCTCTCCAATAAATCATGCACATATTGTTCATCGGGGTGCTCTATGCAAACCAATGGATGATATACCTGTTCCTTACAATTGACCTCCCCTCTCCTGGCAATTAGCAAGGAATCCGACAGCTTAAATCTCAGGGCGTAATTTCCATATTGAATTGTCAATCCCGCCCGCCATATCATATTTATTTCCGGTTCTTTTATGCCTAAAACCTCAGCCAAAGGCATTTCATGATATGTCCGGATCTCTGCTGTGGCATTTTCAAAATTGGCTAAATAAAAGGCAATCATATCCCTGCAATCTCCATAATATATCAATTCCAGTGAAACCAGCATATCATTATGTCTCCCCTTTTTCATTTACATATATTTTCATTTTGGGCCAGCTGCTCCGTATAAACCAAGCTTATCACGCCCAACCCTTCCTTGCAAACAATCGCTGATTGACTTTGACATTCGTTAAATACCCATGCAAGCATGGCTATTTTCCTCATTGCACAACAGGCAATATTGGCTCGCGGGAATAAAATTGCCGGGAATCCGCTGCCTGCGGTTTCCCGGCTCTGTTTTTCTACGCTCGGCGTACTTAATTGCTTATCCTTGTATGATTGGGGGCTGCACATATGGTGTCAGGAAAATTTAAGCCCCCAGCAGCATTTTCGTATATGCTTCCCTGGGATGGTTAAATATTTCCTCCGTCTCCCCGCTTTCAATGATCCTGCCGTCTTTCATGACCATGATCCGGTCGCACATCCGATAGACCACATTGATATCATGGGAAATGAACAGATAGGAAAGATGCATTTCCTGTTGCAGCTTCTGCATCAGTTCCATGATCTGCGCCTGGATGGTTACATCCAGCGCGGACACCGGTTCATCCGCCACAATCATGCCAGGATGGGTGATCAGCGCCTGGCCGATGCTGACGCGCTGCCTCTGTCCGCCGGACAGCTGTGAGGGCTTTCTGTGAAAATATTTGTCCTCCATGCCCACTTTATGGAGCATGTCATAAGCAGCCGTCTCCATCTCCTCCCTGGTCATGGCAAAAGCCTGGTCCAAAGCTGCCCTTGCCCGCAGCGGCTCCATCAGCTGCCAGCCGATAGTCTTCGTGGGATTCAGGCTGCTGTAAGGATCCTGAAAGATCATCTGGGGACGCAGGGTGGTATGGACAATCTCCCCCTCCACCTCCCGGTTCATTCCCAGTATCGCCTTGGAAAGAGAAGTCTTGCCGCATCCGCTCTCTCCCACCAGCCCCAGGCTTTCCCCGGGATACAGTTCAAATTCCGCACCGAAAACCACACACTGCTTTTTCCTCCGGGAAAACAGGCTGTTATCTCCATCTTTATAATAAACCGACAGATTCCTCACCCGGAGGATCGGCTTCCTGTAGCCCTGCACTGCACACTCCTGCAGCCCTGCGCTCTTTTCCTGCCCTGCGCTCCGCTCCAATCCCGCACCCTGTTCCCGCCCTGTGTTCCACCCCTGCACCGCGCACTCTTCCTGCTCTGTGCCAGCTTTCTCCGCAGCTTCCCCACCTGCCGGAATCTTCCCATCCGGTCCGCTTCCCGCAGGCTCACCCATGCCACTCTCCGCCGCAGCGTTCCTTCTGCGCTTCACCCGGGAAGGGACCGCTTCTATCAGCCGCTTCGTATAGGCTTCCCTGGGATTCTGGAAGATTTCCTCCGTCTCCCCCAGTTCCACCACCTCCCCGTCCTTCATGACGGCAATGCGGTTACACAGCCGCCTGGCCAGGTTCAGGTCATGGGTGATAAAGAGCATGGCATTATTCTGCTTTTGGTTGATCTCCCGGAGCAGCTCGATGATCTGGTTCTGAATGGTCACATCCAGCGCCGTGGTGGGCTCATCCGCCACAATCAGCCTGGGATGCAGGATCACCGCCATGGCGATCATGACCCGCTGGCGCATACCGCCTGACAACTGGTGTGGATAACAGGAATACACTTTCTCCACTTCCCGCAGTCCCACGGACCGGAAAGCCTCCAGAACCTTCTGCTTCCTGTCTTCTCCTCGCAGTTCCGTGTGCAGGCGAAGCATTTCCTCCACCTGCTTTCCCACTCTCTGGGTAGGATTCAAGGACGTCATGGGTTCCTGGAACACCATGGACATCCGGGCTCCCTGGTACTGTCTGTACAGCGCCTTGTCGCAGGGCTTCCCCGCCTCCCGCAGCACCACGTCGTCAAAGAGCACACGCCCGGAGGTAACCTGTGCGGAATCGGCCACCAGTCCCATCAGGGTCAGGGCCGTCACAGACTTCCCCGAACCGGACTCTCCCACAACGCCCAGAACCTCCCCGTCAATCAACTCAAGGTTCACATGCTTTACCGCCTCCGTATCCCCAAAAGCCACGGAAAGATCCTCTATCCTGATCATGATATCCTCCATCCTGCCGCTCATGCGGCATTCTTGCATTCCCCTTACCTTCCTCAGCTTGCAGAAAACAGGCGCCGGGGAGACAGGGCTGTCCCTTCTGCCCATCCCTACGCATTTCTCCGCCTGATCCCCTCGCTGAACAGCGCAAACCCGAGCACCACCCACACAATGGAAAGCCCCGGCGCCAACGCATACCAGGGCGCCGTCCGCAGATACCCCTGGGCATCCGAAAGCATCTTGCCCAGGCTGGCATCGGGGGGCTGTACCCCGATCCCCAGGTAACTCATACCCGACTCCGCCAAAATCGCATTGTTAAAGCCGATCATCACGGACACCCAGAACACGGAAAAAATATTGGGCAGAATATGCACGAACAGGATCCGCATCCTGCCCACGCCCATCAGCCTCGCCCTCCTGATATAATCCGCGTCCCGCAGACGGATGAACTCACTGCGGACAATCCTGATATAGCTTGGCACAAACACAATGCCCAAGGACAGGATCACATTCTGCCTGCCGCTGCCCAGGACACTGATGATCACCAGGGTCAGCAATATGCTGGGAAACCCGTTAACCGCATCGGTCACCCGCATCACGATCTCGTCCAGCACCCCTCCGAAATAGCCTGTCAGCGCTCCCAGCAAAATGCCCACAGAACCGGAAAACAGAACCACAAGGCTGCTGATGACCACAGTAGTCCCCATTCCCTCCATCACCCGAGAGAAAATATCCCGCCCGAAATTGTCCGTCCCAAAAATATGGCGCAGGGAAGGGGCGTCGAATTTTTCCGCCGCAGACATGGCGGTAGTGCTGTAAGGCGTCCAGAAAATCCCCACAATACCCAACAACAAAGCAAGGCCTGTCATCAACAGCCCCGCCACCAGATATTTATTCCATTTTCCCATGCCGTGCTTTTTCATTCCGTATCCCATTTCCTCACATTTCCCGTCATGCTGCCAAGAAAGGCAATGCCCGCCGCCTTCGGCGGCACAAACAATACGTGAACTCGGCGCAAGTCCGGAAGAATCGCTTTAGCGATTCTTCGAGGCGAAATTTAGATTTTCTTAGGCAGCGTTTTTTGATGCCTTAGAAAATCTTTTCGCCTTTCACACTTCGCTGATCCTGGGATCAATCACCCGGTAAAGGATATCCACCAGGAAATACACAAAAATAACCACAAACGTGATATATAAGATCAATATTTCCACCACCGGGAAATCACGGGTGGAAATGGAACTGATCAGCAGCCGCCCGATCCCAGGCAGGCCGAAGACCTGCTCGATGACAATACTGCCTGCCACAATCTCAGCAATGATCATTCCCAGAAAGGTGACCACCGGCATCATGGCGTTGCGCAGCACATGACCATACATAACCCGCCGCTTGGTGCAGCCCTTACTGTAGGCCGTACGGACATAGTCTGCCTGCAGTTCCGTCAGCATGGAATTACGCAGGAACCTGGCAGTCATTGCAATCTTGGGAATGGCAATGGACAACGCCGGGAACAGCAGGTACTTCAGAAATCCCCCGAAATCCTCCTGATAACTTACATAGCTGCCGGGAGCAAAGAATTTCAACAGGATCCCAAACAGATAGGTCACAAGGATACCCAGAAAGAAGGAGGGAACCGCCATGGAGACCTGCGTCACCACGCCCAACACCGCATCCAGGAAATGGCTGCTGCTTCTGGCCCACAGCACCCCCAGGGGAATGGCAATGACTATGATCAGCACCAGGGATACTGCCGCCAGCCAGAGGGTCACGGGCAGCTTATCCCCGATCAGCTCCGCCACCGGCATCATCTCATTCATACTCTTGGAAAAACGGTAGCTCTCCCCCAGGTCACCCCGGAGCACATCCGTCACCCAGTTAAAATACCGCTCCACAGGCGGCTTGTTCAGTCCCAGTTCTTCCCGAAGCTGTTCCTCCCTCTCGGGAGTCGCCTCCGTCCCCAGTATGGATGTCACCACATCCCCGGGAATGATCTGAAAGGCGAGGAAGGCAGCCACAGAAACCAGGAACAATGTCATAATGAGAGTAATTAATTTTTTTATAAAGTATTTCATGTGGCTGCCACCTCCCTTCATTTTTCACCCGGTGCAAGGCCGGAAGAATCGCTTCAGCGATTCTTCCGTGTGAAGAAGCTCTGCGCTGCAGAGCGTGAAATCACTTAATGAGGTACTTGCCGAATGTAATTCGGCACGAGTTTAGTGATTTCCTTCACACTTTTATTCGGTCCAGAACACCGTGCTCATATCCTGTACATAGACAGGATAGAACTTGTAGCCGCTCAGCTTCTTATTGATAGCCGTCATGTTAGCGGGAACCTGCAGGAACGCGCTTCCCGCGTCGTCACAGAGAATCCGCTGCAGCTGTGCATAGGCATCGATCTTCTTCTGGATATCCAGGGTCGCCTGGGCTTCCAGGTAAAGCGCGTCATACTCCGCATTGGCGAAGTTGATGAAGTTCTTCTTGGAGTCTGTCTGGAACCGGTTCAGCAGGTATCCGGGCGTGGTATCGCAGGTAATGCCGCTGATGGTTGCCTGATACTGACGTCCGTTGTAAATCTCGTCAAGCCATGTACTCCACTCCACCGCCTTGATGGTGGCGTTGATGCCCGCTTCCTTCAGCTGCTCCACCACCACCTCGCCGGTCTGCATGTGGAATTCGTAGTTGGAGGGAATGGCGATCTCCAGCTCCAGCCCGTCCCCATAGCCCGCCTCGGCGAGCAGCTCCTTTGCCTTCTCCACGTTTGCCGTGGTACCGTACGTATCGTTCAGGTCCACGTAATTGTCCTTCAGTGTGGGAAGCATGGCCGAGCTGATGATGGTGCCATTGCCGCCGCCTACGAAATCATTGATGCTGTCCTTGTCAAGGGCATAGCAGATCGCCTGGCGCACCCGCACGTCATCCAGGGGCGCCGCCGCATTGTTCAGGAACAGCGCCTGCACCACGTTGGATGCGGAAGCCTCCACATTAAAGGTCTCCTGCAGCTCCTGTGCCTGGGAATCCGTCAGGTAAGCGTAAATGTCGATGGTGCCTCCCTGCAGCTCCAGCACAGCGGAGTCCGGGCTGTTGACGATCTTGAAATTTACCTCGTCCAGATAAGGCAGGCCGGTCTGCCAGTAATCCGGGTTCTTCTTCAGGACAATCCCCACCTGGGGCGTATAGGACACATAAGAAAACGGTCCCGTGCCGATGGGATCCGCCTCTGCATCCTCCCCGCTTCCCGCGGGAATGATCGCCGCCACAAAGCTGTAGATCAGCTCTGTGTTCGCGCTTTCCACCGTTACCTGAACCGTCTTATCATCCAATATGTCTACGGCCTGGATCACTTTCAGTGTGGAAATGAGGGGCGTGCCGTCCAGAAGTCCTGATACCCTCTCCAGGGAGTACTTCACATCCTCGCATGTCACAACATTGCCATTGTGGAACTTTACGTTCTCCCTGAGGGTGAAGGTATATACCAGACCATCCTCGGAGATCGTATAGTCACTTGCCACTGCATTGATCAGGTTGCCGTTTTCATCGGGCTTTACCAAGCCTTCAAAAATGTTAAACAAGATTTCTTTCGTTCCTGCCGCCGTTGCTTTATGAGGGTCAAGACTGTCAATATCCTGCTGTATGCCTACAACAACGGAGCCTCCGTAAACAGGCTCCTTAGAGGAATTATCCCCCGAAGACTCTCCTGTGCCGTCTGAGCCGCAGCCGCCCAGTACAGCCATTGTCAGAAGTGCCGTTAAAAGTATACGAATACGTTTCATAGCGCTCTTCTCCTCTTCGATCAATAAACCTCTCACTATTCAATTGTCTCCACTATTTTACCATAGAATACTCTGATTGCAAGTAAAATTTTATAAAGCCTACATATTTGCCGTGACAGTTCAGCCATGCAGCAATTTGCCTCAATATTTTTCTATCAGCTTCACCACCGCCGTGTTGGCGTAGGTCAGGGGCTCATTGTGCACGAAAAACACCACCATGCCAAAAGGTGCGTAAAGAGTCTCCAGGATGTCCCCCTCATAGGGATCCAGGATGTTGGCCAGCGGCTGCCCCGCCCTGACCTCCTCCCCAGCCTTTACCATCGGTTCAAAGATACCGGACTTCGCCGTTTTTATCATGACCATGTCCTCGTCATGTACAATCCTGGAATGCAGCCCGTCCGGTATGCTGTATTTCAGCATTCCCTGACCGGACAGGAAATTCATCACCGCCAGCACGGCCTGTCCCGCGCTGGTCCGGTCAAGCCTGGAGGTAGTGGAGGTATAGAGGGAAAAAGCCTGGGTATCCCATACCTGCCAGTTATAGTTCAACGTGGTGGTATCATAGGGCCTTACCCGGCGGATAATGACGTAAGGGAGGCCGAACTGCCTGGCCGTCTCAGGATCGCTGAAGCCCTCGTCCATCAGCCGCACATGGGGGACGAAATCCCCCGGCATATAGAAAGAGGTAAACTGGATCCCAAACCGGTACTCTGAAATTTCCCTGAAGACGCCGTCCGCGATCCTCTGGGTCGTCTCCCCCAGGTTATATCCGGGGAACATCCTGTTGATATCCGTATTGTCCGTTGACCAGAACCTTTTCTGTATGTTCATGGAGTACGGATTGATGGAAGGAATGACCAGGATCTTATGTCCCTGCGTAATCCTCCCTTCCTCCTCCAGCTGCTTCATCTTTTTCACCAGCTGGGAACAGCAGTAAATCTGCTGCACCTCATTTCCCCTTGAGCTCCCCACGATACAGACCGACTTTTCCCCGGTCCCGAATTCATATCCCGTCACGCGGAAGGTATCCCGGTAGATTCCCTTGAGTTCATAAATAATCCTTTTATTCATAGCCGCACACTTCCTTTTTCAGCAGACGCCCCATCAGGGATCCCTCAACCACCACGGGATAATCCCTTATGGTGAACAGCATACCGTCCTCCGGGGTTCTCACCTCATCCAGCACCTTCCCGCACAGCGGATCCACAATCCGCCCTATGATTTCGCCTTTCCGCAGCTTAGCGCCATGCAGCACGTCCGGAATAAACACCCCGCCCATACCGGCGTTCAAATAGCAGACATCCTCCGGATTCCTTGAGATGACAGGTTTTCTTGCCGGCTTTACCTCCCCGGTCCAGATTCCCATTTTTTTCATCAGATGGAAAATCCCATCCACCAGCTGGTCTCCGTATCTGCGCGTTATGCGCATTCCCACCCCCATCTCCACTACCAGGACCGGCGTCCCGATGCGGTTGAGGCTGTACGCGAAGGTTGATTCCAGCACCGTGCTGGCGCCATGCACCCAGATCAGGTCCACGTTGGCCGCCTCCGCCATGGGCACAAGGGTATCCTGATGCAGTTCATTGATGCGTATCTGCGGTATCTCTGTCAGATAGATATTGCTGGCATGGATATCCAGCACGCAGTCGGAGCCCGCCACATCCTCCATGATCCTGGCCACCACATACTCTATCATGCTGCCGTCAATATCCCCGGGGAACATGCGGTTCATATCCAGGTCAAAGGCCGGGATCCCCCTGGTGATGGAATCGATCCCCAGCGGGTTCATGGCCGGATAGATGTCAACAATCCCGGCGAGGCACTCCTTCCCCTGCTCTATGCGGCGCTGTAGCTCGAAACAGACATACTGCCCCTCCAGTTCATCCCCATGGATGCCCGTGACGATACTGATGCGCTTCCTATTTTCCGCGGGCTGCTCCGGCAGGATACGGTTCCTCCTGATCTCCAGCACTTCATCTACCGGCAGCCCCACCGCTGCAATTGTTTTTATCATTTCATTCACCCTTATCCCTTTTTTCCACCTGGACAGCTATTTTCTGCCGCTGCGCCCCGCCGTTCCACATCAGCCCCCGGTTGATCGCACAGTCGGCCGCATCCCTGCCATGGCCAAGCTTGATATGGCAGTCGGATACCAGGCAGTCATTTGTGGGATCGAACGCCACCCACCTGCCGCCGCAGAGCGCCTCCACCCACGCATGGCTGGCACCCTCCCCCACAATCATCCCGCATACATAGCGTGCGGGAATCCCGGCCATGCGCAGCAGTGTGACATAAATGTGCGCATAATCCTGACAGACACCCTTTCCCATGCCCCACGCCTCCTCCGCCCCGGTCTGGACCTGCGTGACGCCCGGCACATAGGCGAAATCCTGATGCAGCCTGTGCATCCATGCCACACAGGTCTCATGGGGATCCCTGTTTTCCGGAAGGCCACAGGACTGATAATATGCCAGAAGCCCCGGTCCCGGTATACATTTCCCATGGGGAATCCGGTAAACCCCCGTCATTGGATCCTCCGCTTCCTCGTAATCCGTCCTGAGGATCTCCACATCGCCTGTGGCCTGGAACACAAACCGGTCATGGGGCTCTGTCTCACAGCCATAGATCTGCCTGTTCCCGAAGGAGTCCTCCCCCATGCAATATCCGACCTCAGGCAGCACGGAAAGTTCCGCTCCCAGCAGATGCTGCCTTGCATTTTCCCTTGGGATACACTTGATCGTAAAACAGCATCTGTGGACGCATTGCTCATATCCTATTTCCATCCTGTACTCAAAATGCAGCACCGCCACACGACCACTCCTAACCTGTCTGCTGTATCATAAGCGGTTGCGAAACCCTCATCTGACAAACCGACATTGGGCACTCCCTTTCAGCCCCCCGCAACTGCCTACTGCCGTATCATTGCCTCCACATTCGACACAATCCCATAATAATCCAGATCCGCACTTTCCACAAGGCTTTTCAGCAATTCCATCCTGGCCCTGTCATAAGACAGCCCGCTTCTTTCCACCCTGGGGATCATGCGGTGCACCTCCCTGACCAGCTCCTTCTGCGACACTCTCAGCCTGGCATACATATCGATACGTTCAATCCGTTTCCCCGCCTTGATCATATTCCGCACCTGCTCGGAATCAATCTGGTCGTCCGCAATTCCCCAGAAGGCCAGGATATGGTCCATCAGATCCTGCAGTTCTATCAGCGGCGACTTACTCGCTGCCGCCTTATTCATGTCGTAAACGGCAAGCTGAACATAAGAAAACGCCTCCGAACCGATACTCTCCCTGAGTACAATGGCATTGTCATATGCCCGGTTGAGATTGCTGATAATGGAATCCGGCACATCCGCATCAAAGGGATAGCGTCTCAGGAAATCCTCCTTCGACAAATAAATATTGGGGATATCGATGGATTCACAGAATGCCTGGTAACTGTCAACCGCCTCATCGATCATAATGTCGAATTTCGGGAAATAGAACCGGAGCGTCGTGTACACGCGCTCGGTGTATCTTCCCAGCCAAAATAAATGATTCGCCTGTTCTACTGATATAATACCCATGTGTCCTTAAACCCTCCTCCCTGCGACGAGTTCACGATAAAGGAATCCGGATTCCTGGAAAACCTTGTGAGACCGCTCTTCCAGACCATGGGCTCCTCCGCCGTCAGCACGAATGCCCTGAGATCCGCTTTCCTCGGTACAATTTCCCCGTTGTCCACAATATCAAGATCCTGGAAATCGATGACCTCCTGTGCGATAAACCGTCTCGGCTCTTTCTGTAATAAGTTGATAAAATCCTGCTTCTGCTGCTTTGTCATGGTGCTGCCAAACACGACACCATACCCCCCTGCCTCCGCCACGTCCTTCAGCACCAGGCTGTCAAAATGTGCCAGGACATATTTCATGTCCTCCTCATAAAACGGCAGGTAAGTCGGCGCATTGCTGAGGATCGGCTCTTCACCCAGGTAGTACCGGATCATCTTCGGGACAAAATAGTAGATTCCCTTGTCATCCGCCACCCCATTTCCCGGGGCATTGAGCAATGCCACATTTCCCTTCCGGAACACCTCGTAAATATGGGGGATACCGATCAGGGATTCCGGATTAAAATTCATGGGATCCAGGTACTCGTCCGAGATCCTGCGGTATACGGCCCCCACCCTTTCCTTTGTCCCATTGGAGGAAATATAGTACAGCATATCCTTTTCCACCACCAGCTCCGAACCGGTCACGAGATGCGCCCCCGTCTTTTCCGCCAGATAGGAATGCTCAAAGTAGGCCGCGTTGTATCTTCCCGGCGTCAGGATCACCGTGTGTCCTCCCGGATTCACATAGTCCATTGTCCTCCGCAGCAGATCCGCATAATTCCGGTTTTCCTCCAGCCTGTGGCTGTGAAAGGTATCCGGGGAACTCCGCCTGCACAGATCCCTTGCAATCATGGGATAGGAGGCACCTGAGGGCACCCTCAGGTTGTCCTCCAGTATGTACCAGCCGCCATCCTTTCCTTTCACCAGGTCGATCCCCGATATATGGGAGTAAATCCCCCGGGGCGGATACACCCCCTCACACTCCGCCATATATCCGCTGGAGGCGTAGATAAAATCCTCCGGGACAATCCCGTCCTTCACAATCTGCTTTCTGCTGTAAATATCCCTCAGGAATATATTCAACGCCATGACACGCTGCTTCAGACCCTTTTCCAGGAAACTGAACTCGTCGTGCTCAATGATCCTGGGTATGGAATCAAAGGGAAACAGCTGCTCCTTGAAAACGTTATTTTTGTAAATGCCGAACTTCACCCCGTAGCGCGCCAGCAATTCGTTTACTTTATCCGTGTGCTTCAATAACTCCAGTTGCTGCATGAAAATTCCTCCTCAAGATGTTTTCTCTGAAAGCTTCCGCTCAAACCGATCCTTGCGGGTATCCATGGGTACGGGCGTGGGATAATCCCCGTCAAAGCAGGCGCTGCAGTAACCACAGCCGCCGATCAGGGAATGCAGTTCCGCCACAGGCAGATACCCCAGGCTGTCCGCTCCGATGATCCGTGCCGTTTCCTCCACATCATGATGGCAGGCGATCAGATGCTCCCGTGAATCAATATCCGTCCCGTAATAGCAGGGGTGAAGAAACGGCGGCGAGGAGATCCGCATATGGATCTCGCTGGCTCCCGCCTCCCTGAGCAGTCCCACAATGCGGCCGCTGGTGGTGCCACGCACAATGGAATCGTCCACCAGCACCAACCTTTTTCCCCTGACACTCTCAGCGATGACTCCCAGCTTGATCTTTACCTGGTCCAGCCTTGCGTCCTGTCCGGGAGAGATAAAGGTCCTGCCAATATACTTATTTTTGATCAGCCCAATACCATAGGGAATCCCCGATTCCATACTGAATCCCAGCGCCGCGTCCAGCCCTGAATCCGGCACACCCACCACCAGGTCCGCCTGGACGGGATGCTGCCTGGCCAGGATCCTTCCCGCCCGGATCCTGGCGGCGTGGACGGAGACGCCGTCTATCACCGAATCCGGCCTGGCAAAGTAAATATACTCAAAAATACAGAGCTTTTTGTCCCGGCTGCCGCAGTGTTCCCTGCGGGATGTGACGCCGTCAGGGCCGAACACCAGGATTTCCCCCGGCTCCAGATCCCGTATGAACTTGGCTCCCACAGCCTCCAGGGCGCAGTTCTCGGAGGCCGCCACATACAGGCCTTCCGCGGTTTTCCCATAGCACAGGGGACGGAACCCGTAAGGATCCCTGGCGCAGATCAGCTTCTGCGCGGACATCAGCACCAGGGAATAAGCGCCCTCCAGGGTATTCATGGCAGCGCTGAGCGCATCCTCTATGGAAGGGGTTCTCAAACGCTCCCGTGTGACGATATAGGCAATGGTCTCCGTATCGCTGGTGGTATGGAAGATGGCCCCGGAGAGTTCCAGGGCGTTCCGCAGCTGTACCGCATTGCTGAGGTTCCCGTTGTGGGCCAGTGCCATCTTCCCTTTCTGGTGGTTGACTTCGATGGGCTGGCAATTGCTGCGGTTGGTTCCTCCCGTAGTGCCGTAACGGACATGACCCACCGCCATGTTCCCCCTGGGCAGGCGGGACAGGGTATCCCCGGAAAACACCTCGCTTACCAGGCCCAGATCCTTGTAGGAGGAAAACACGCCGTCATCATTGATCACAATACCGCAGCTCTCCTGCCCCCGGTGCTGCAGTGCATACAGCCCATAATAGGCCATGCCCGCCACATCGGCGGTGCAGGGACTGATCACACCAAACACACCGCACTCTTCATGTACACTCATACTCTGTTTCCTTTCCCGCTTTGCCGCGCTCCATGGATTCCAATATAAAAAAGGTGTCCTTGAGTACATCACCCAAAGACACCTTCGTCTTCCATATCTTGCATTATGCACCCCAAAAGGGGATCTGTCAACCTGTAACTCAGGAACCTTCCTTACATCTTGTAGCCGTTCAGCCCTCTCATTCCCAACGAAGTGGGCAAGCCCCTCCTCAGCGTCTGTCCCGCATCCGATGTTGCTGCGCGGCTCACATTTTACTACATCTTAAAGAAATTCATGTCCTCATTCAGGCCATCTGAAATCTGCTTCAGCCTGGCAGCTTCCTCCGCCATCATGTTAATGGTAGCGTTGAGCTGTTCCATGGATGCTGCGGTCTCCTCGGCGGATGCCGCATTCTCCTCTGAAATGGCGGACAGGTTCGAGATGACATCGATCACGGTGGATCTGGAGCTGTCAGCAGAATCCGCGCTGACACGGATCTCCTCCGTTCCCCTCCTGGAGACATCAATACCGTTGCTCACATCATTGAACTTGCTCTTTGTATCCTCCAGCTTCTCCTGCTGCTCATGCATCAGGACTTCCGCATTCTGCATTTCATCAACAGTCCTCTGTGCTTCATCCTGCAATGTGGTGATAATGCCCTGGATTTCCACGGCTGCATCATTGGACTGCACGGAAAGCTTCTGGATCTCTGTTGCCACCACTGCAAATCCCTTTCCTGCCTCTCCCGCTCTCGCCGCCTCAATGGAAGCGTTCAGGGACAGCAGGCTGGTCTGGGAGGCAATGGAAGTGATCAAATCCGTGGCGGCGCCGATCTTCTGCACGGACTCATTGGTCAGCTGTATCTGCTGTGCAATGCTGTTCAGCGCTGCAACCGTCTTGTCATTGGAATCGCTCAGCTCATGCATGGTCTGCAGGGAAGCGGATCCTGCATTACTCATGGAAACGGATACCGAGGTCTGCCTGCCCACGCACTCCACAATGCTTTCAATCTGGTTGCCCATGTCCACAATCTGGCCGGATGCGTGTTCGATTTCCTCCGCCTGGGACACGGCGCCCCTGGAGATTTCATCCACCGCTCGGCTGATCTCGTCCGTGGCATTGCTGCACTGGCTCGCCATTTCATCCATGGACTGCCCCGCCTCATTCAGCTTGCCGGAGGACTCCAGCAGATTGCCCACAATATCCCGCAGCTTTGCGATCAGGCCATTCAACGCATCCCCCATGGCTCCCAGTTCATCGTTTCGCTTTAGTATAGAAGCCTCCACCTTGGTGCTGAGGTTTCCTGTGGCCAGACTCTCCAGCCCCGTCTTTGTCCTGATCAGGCAGTTGGCGATCCTGTTTGCCAGAAGATAGCCTACACCGACAAAGATCACACTCATGACAACAGCCAGCACAATGATGGATGATACCTTCGAATTGATAAATCCATCGATCTCTGCCCTGGGCTGTCCCGCGAACACAATACCCACAATGGATCCGTCAGGATTCTTCAAAGGCACATAACACGCCGCATAATCCGCGTTATTAATCGTAATATGGGTAGTCTCATAGACTTCCCCCCTCTGTACGGTCGCCCACACCGCATCGGATACATTCGTACCCACGATCCGCTGGCCTGAGGCGTCCGTCAGCGTCGTCATCACACGGGTAGGACCGAAGCATACCGTGACCGCTGCGTCGGAATCACTGACATAATTGTCCAGTTCCGCCATTTCTGCCGTCAGGTCCGTTTCCCCCTTATAGAAAACGTCACCCTCCACACGATAATCGCCGTCCATATTGCTGTAACCAGCCATGGTAGCCGTTGCCAGCATCTTCAAGCCGCTCAGGGCCTCCGATTCCAGTCCGCTGATCAGGCTGGAGCGCGCAAATACTGTCAGGCCGACGGCAATAACCAATGCGGGAATAACTGTCTGCAGTACCAGCTGCATCTTGATCCCTGATTTTTTCCTGGCTTTCTGGCCTGCCGGTTCCGGTGAAGATGCAGGCGTTACGGTTGTCTTGGACATTTCGGTTGTTACATTCGTTTCTTGCATTTCCATCTTGCGAATTCCTCCCTGGTGTATAATAAATTTGTCTGCGCCTATTTTACCCCTTCCACGCAGTTATTCATAAGCATGGCGATTGTCATGGGACCCACACCGCCCGGAACAGGGGTGATCGCTGAAGTATGTGGAGCCACATCCTCAAAGTCCACATCGCCGCAAAGCTTATTGTTTTCATTTCGATGGATCCCGACATCAATAACCACAGCGCCTTCCTTGACATATCCCGCATCCACAAACTTTGGTTTTCCTATTGCCACCACCAGGATATCCGCGCGCTTCGTAATCTCTTTCAAATTTTTCGTGCGGGAATGACATACCGTGACAGTGCCGTTTTCCCGGAGCAGAAGCATTGCCATCGGTTTCCCCACAATGTTGCTTCTGCCAAGCACGACACATTCCTTTCCTTCAATCTCAATACCTGAACGTTTTAAAAGCTGGATTACTCCCGCAGGGGTACAGGACACATAGCCGGGCCGGCCAATGCTCAGGTTCCCCACATTCACGGGGTGGAAGCCGTCCACATCCTTGGCAGGGTCAATGGCCAGAAGAATCTTCTCTTCATTGATGTGTCCGGGCAGGGGCAGCTGCACCAGAATACCGCTCACTTCCTCCTTTGCATTCAGTTCACCGATCAGTCCCAGAAGCTCTTCCTCCGTGGTCTCCTCCGGCAGTTCATATGCCAGGGACTGAATGCCTATGTACGCGCATGCCTTTTTCTTATTATTGACATAAACGCTGGAAGCCGGGTCACTGCCCACCTGTATGACTGCCATACAGATTTCTTCCCCCTGTGCCTTCCTCTTTTCGACTTTTTCCTTCAATTCATCCTTGATCTGCTGTGATATTGCTTTTCCGTCAATCAGCTGGTACATTGGGATTCTCCTCCTGGATTTTGGTAACCGCAGATTTCTCTATTTTCATATTAGCGAATTTCTCAGGAATTTGCAACAAAAATTATATGATTCGACCGGTATTTGTAACAAATCGTTACTTTTCACACTCTCGCCACCGAAGACGTTTTCACGCATCTTTTGCGTGGCAGACCCAGGAAATGACAATCATGGCATTGACTGCCTTGCGCGAAACCACCGTTTTGCGGTAAGATCAATACACGTACACATGCCGTCCGGTGATCTCCTCATAACACTCCAGTATGGCATCCAGGGGAACACACCAATACCTGGTGGGATCCGTGGAGTAAGCGTAAGCCATGGAAATCAGGTTACCGTGCCCGTCCAGTATTGCGGAACCTGAGTCCCCGTGTTCCAGTTCCACCGTCACTTCCGTGTGATCCTTCCCGTCGTACCATTCAAAAATCTGCTTGACCTTGATCAGGTTTCCAGTGGTTACATGCAGGATACCGCCCTCTCTGTCCACCCTCTCCAGTCCCAGTTCCAATGACTGGTCGTCCAGCCGGTTCCAATAGGACTTATCAATATGTATCGTCATCAGCCGGTTCTGAAGTTCCTGTGGGATATCCTCCCTCCTCACAGTAACCACACCCACATCATATCCCTCACTGCTGCCCAGGTGCTCACCGCTCACCCTGGTGCCATCGTAAAAGAATACATCCCAGTCATCGTACTTTTCCGCCACGTGCCGGTTGCTGCAGATATAGACCGTGTCCTCCGTGATCTCCATGATGTAGCCGGAGCCCGCGCTGTATCCGTTGTCCTTCTCATGGTACAGCTGCACCAGTGCGGGACGCATATATTCCAGGGCAGCCTCCAGGTCATCGTCCCTCATCACGCCGGCATCATAGAGGTTCGGCGCGCCCAGGATCACATCCTCCCAGCGGTTAATCCGCCGTTCCCCGATCATCTCCTGAAGCTCCCGGGGAGATGCCACCGTAACCGTAGCCTGTTTCTCCGTCACCAGGCCGCAGCCGTCCTCCACACTGTAACTAAGTTCATAGACCCCTTCTCTGCCCAAATGGATCTCTGAATCGTCTATCATGATGCTGGCCGTCAGATCGCCGTCCGCTTTGTCAGCCGCCGTCACGCTTTCCAGGAAATCCGGCTCACTGCCGGGAGTCACATAGAAGTCCCTGACCCCCTCAATCTCCGGAGGGATGTCCACAAATACCGTAAGCATGATCCTGGCCTGGTTGCCCGAAGAGTCCTCCGCGCCGACCTCCAGCGCATATTGCCCCGGCTCTTCAAAGGTTATGGTGTCCTTTTTTAACCCGTCCTGGACAAAATACGCCTCTGTCTCGCGGTCCTTGTCCACAATTTCTGCCACCGCATCCCCGGGCAGGCTTTCCACACCTGCGGCAAGGTACACTGGCCCTTCCTTTTCCCGAATCTCCGGCGGCGTGGTATCCTCAATGACAATTGTATAGACAAAGGCATCCCTGCCATGATAAAGCACTGCTTCGTAGACACCGGCATGTTTGCGATCCACCTCGGACAGGTCAAGCTGCGCCAGCCCGCGGGACCATTCGGTGCCTGAAATATAATCCTCCGTGTCATTGCTGACCCGCTCACCCAGCTCATAAGTGGCAGTACTGAAAACAGGCACAACCCGGTATATTTTCCAGTAAAAGATCACTGCCGCCAGCGCGATCAGCACAGCCAGGATCACAGCTATAAGGAACCCCAACCCCTTTGTATGTTTCTTCGTCTTCATTTCCCCTTATGAAACCCCTCCAAAACGATACCTTAGGTAATCATTATACCATGATTCCTTCGCAATCACGGTATGGATGGCCATCCGGCCGCTGATTGCCCTGAATAAGGTCATTATACCATGATTTCTTCGCAATCACGGTATGGATGGCCATACGGCCGCTGATTGCCTTGAATAAGGTCATTATACCATGATTCCTTCGCAATCACGGTATGGATGGCCATCCGGCCGCTGATTGCCTTGAATAAGGTCATTATACCATGATTCCGGTATGATTAACAGCCTTGTTTTTTAGCGTCCCGGTTCCAAACCTTAGCCTTCCTCGGTCACAATCACATTTTTCAGCTCCGTCCTGCCATCCACAGGGTTGTTCCTGCACATGACCGCCTCAAGCTGTCCAAGTCCCGCCAGCGGGGATAGAAAACTCCCTGTCAGCTGACATCGGCAGCAGAACGGAATTTTCCGGATAGACAGCGCCTGGCATTTGTCTTTCTTTCCAGCCATCCTGGCCTCCTCATTTTCCCCCGCGCTATCCGATGGTTATCAGCCTTCCCTGCTGCATTTTCTCATGTATCCTGTGGGAGATGGAAATCACGGTCCTGCCCTCCGACGCCTTTTTCAGCACCTCCAGCACCCTGGCCTCGGTGACGCTGTCCAGGTTGGCGGTGATCTCATCCAGCAGCATGATCTTGGGTTTTGCCACCACCGCCCTGGCTATGGACAAAAGCTGTAATTCCCCCTGGGAAAAATCAGCCTGTTCCATGGGCGTGTCATAGCCCTTGGGCAGCGCCAGGATCTTTTCATGCAGTCCCACCATCCTGACAGCCTCTTTCACGGTCTCCCTGTCAAAGGCAGGGTCAAACAGGGTCACCTGATCCTCCACCGTTCCCATGCAGGAATGAAACTGCTGCTCCACATATCCCAGGAAATAGCGGCGCTTCGCTCCCGAGATATGCCCGGCCTCCACCCCGCCTATGGTGACGGATCCCTCCTGGGGCTCATAGAGACCCAGAAGGAGCCGGAATACGGTGCTCTTGCCCGCGCCGGTCCTTCCCACCAGGGTCACATTCTCCCCTTCTTTTACCGTAAAGCTCAGATGATCCAGCACCTGATGCTCCGGAGCGTAGGAAAAGCTTACCCCCTCAAACCTTACATCCGTGCCCCGGGTCTCCTCTTCCTCATAGGATACGGCTTCCTCTTCCTCCAGGAACTCGTCGATCCTTTTGATACCGGCAATCGCCGTCTGGATATTCTGGATCTCCATGCCGATGCTCTCTATGGGATTGAATACCTTGCCCACATAGGCGATGATGGCCACCGCGCTTCCCACCGTGATACCAAAGAACTGCTGCATGGCATCCCCCATGGAGGAACACACCATCATCACCGCAATAATGCAGGAGCTGATGCATACCACAATGGGGGAATAGATGGAGTTGTAAAAATTGGTGGTTTCCAGCGCCCGATAGCTTTCCTCGATATAGACATCATATTTTTCCTCCATGTATTTCTGGATGGAAAGGGTCCGGATACTCCTCATATTGCGGATGGTCTCCGGCACATGGTTGTTGACCTTTCCGATGGCAGCCCTGTTGGCCATCTGGGCTTTCAGCATCCGCTTCTGGATATGGCGTGTCATGGCAAACAGGCAGGGCATCACACACAGGAGCAGAAGCCCCAGCCCCAGACTCTTATAGAAGATCACCACCAGGATACCCACCACCTTACAGGCATTGGCAAACATGCCCACAATACCATTTGAAAAGAGGGTGTCCACCGCATCCACATCATTGACGAAGCGGGAAGTGATCTTGCCGGATTCCACTTTCGTAAAATAACCCGCCTGCATTCTGGAAAGCTTCCTGCACATCTCACTGCGCACGCTGTGGGTCAGCTTCTGTCCCATCACTGTCAGCATCACATTCTGCAGGGATTCCAGAAGGTTTGAGACCGCCAGCATACCCAGATAGGCAAACGCAATACTCAAAGCCGCCATCTCTCCCCCTGTCAGACGGTTCACCACACTTTCCAGGATCAAGGGCGGTATCAGCGTCATGACCACGGATACTACGATCACCAGCAGCGTCACAGCCACCGTCTTACGGGATCTCTTCACCAGTTTCCATAAAATAGCGATCATATTATTATTATGCATGCTGCACCTCCATGTCATGGCCTTGCTGCTGGGTCTGATAGAGGGACTCATACGTCGCGTTCTCCTTCAGAAGTTCCTCATGGGTGCCAAAGCTGCCCGTGCCGTCATGGAGATACAGTACGCCGTCCGTCTCCGGGAACAACGCAAGCCTGTGGGACAGCAGTATGATGATCCTGTCCTTCGCCAGCCGTCTCAGTTCCCCAAAGATCTCCCGCTCCGTCCGCTGGTCCACCGCAGAAAAGGGATCGTCCAGTATCATGATACTTCTGCTGTGGCAGAGCGTGCGGGCAAGGGAGATCCTGTCCTGCTGGCCGCCGGACAACTGCTGGCCTCCGCTCCCCACATAAGTGTCCTCGCCCTCGGGCATGAGGCCCACTTCCCCATCCATATGTACCATTTTCAGAAGCTCCGCCGTATCCCCCTGCTCTCCCAGGAGGATATTTTCACGGACGCTGTCGCTCATCAGCTCCGGCTCGTGCCCCATATAAGCAATCAGCCCGCTCTTCTCCACATCGTCCAGATCCCGCAGGTCGCGCCCGTCCAGGCGGATACACCCCTCATAGCAGGCGTCGCCGATAAAGGTCTTGGCCAGGGCCGTCTTGCCACAGGCGATGGAACCGGTGACTCCGATCACCTGCCCCTTAAAAGCCTCAAAGGAAATGTCTTTCAACACAGGCGCATAGCCGGGATAGGAGACTGCCACATTTTCCACATGGATGCTTTCCACAGAAAGGCCCTTCTCCGGCCGGGGCAGTTCCACATAATCCCGGAACAGCGGCTTGATCCGCCTCCAGGACACCAGCGCCCTCTGCATATGGTTGAACATCCGTGCAGACATGGATACCTTCTGGGCGAATTTGGTATAACAGGAGACAAACGTGGTGAACATACCGATATCCCATACCGTCCAGCCGGTTCCAAGCACGTTCTTTCCCCCGAACCATATGATGAACAGGATGCCGCTCATGGCGATGGTATTGTAAACAGGCGTGGTGGCACTCCCCCACAGGTTGGAAACCACCGCGTTTTTCTCGTACTCCGTCAGGATCTTCTCATAGGATTCGTCCCTGTCCTGCTCCCTTCCGTACACCCGGTAGGTGACCGCATTGTTGACCCTGTCCAGAGTCTCCTGGTTCAGCCTTCCCGCCGTCTGTTTGAATCTCTCATTGATCCGCATGACCGGGCCTTTCAGGCTGAGGGCAAGCACATACGCAACGGGAATGAACAGACAGGCAAACAGTGTCAGCCGCCAGTCATAGACCAGGAGCATTCCCAGGTAGGAACTGAGAAGCACGCCCGTATCGAAGATCTCCGTGGTCACCTGCTGCATCCCCTGGGCGCTGGCATCCACATCCGCCACCGCCTTGGTCATGATGGCGCCGGTACTCTCCCGCACCACCTCTTCCCTGCTCATATGGACAATGCCGTTATAGAGCATATGCCGCATGTTACGGCTCAGGTCATTCCGCAGCCTGGCCCCCGAAAACCTCTTCAATGTCCGCATCAGCTGTACAAAGAAAATGACAGACAAATAGACAGCAGCAAGCTTCAGCATATCCCTGCTGTCAGCCTGCCCCTGTATACATTCGTAGAGGCATTGGGCCAGACGCCCCTCAAAATAGGGACCGGCGATCATGCCTCCGTTAAACCCGATTCCTCCTATGGCGATCAGCAGCAAAACCTTTTTCTCCGGTTTAAAATAGGACAACGCCCTGTCGGGATGTTCTATCTTCCTGATGCCCGCCGTCTTTCTTTTCGACATCTTCCGTTTCCTCTTTTCCGGAATCGTTTTCTCTCTTCAATTTTTCTCATACCCTATTTTTATTATGCACCATGGGAAATGCAATTGCAACAGATATTTCTGTCCCCTCCAAGGGATTCCATCCCTCCAGCACCGTATCTATCGTATATTCCGCCGCTTCCTCCGCCGTCAGCTGGTGGGAAAAGTCCGCCCTGGTCCCGGGGCTTGCGCCCGGTCCGGTGGAAGCGTACTCGCCGTAGTAGAAATTACCGTGGGTCTTGCCCCAGTCATGCCAGCCCAGGGGATGGATGTGCCCGCCCAGTTCGCACGCAAGGAACACCGTCCTGGCGAATTCCTTCCAAGGCCGGCCTAAGTATACGCTCCCCCTGGGACAGTCGCTGGTCAGTTTGCAGTGGTGGAACACATACCCGTAAGGGAAATCCGGATGGGTGGACGCAGCGGTGACATAGCCGTATATGGCCTCCGCGTCAGGGTTCTCCGGCGGAAGCCTGTCTTCCGGCAGCTTGGAGAAAATAGTGCACTCCTCGAACCACGCCGTGCCGGAGCCGAAAATAAAGTCCACATCCCCTTGCAGGAAACAGCGGTAAAACAGATGCCTCCCACGGATCCTGGGCTTGTGCTCCCCCGGCCCCTTTCCGTTGGGCTTTACCGGATCCAGAGGCAGCGGCGCGTCAAAAAGCGTGTCCTGGCTTGCCAGAAGCCCGCAGTCCTCAAAGAAACACCTGTCGCCGTCCACATAGAGGGCGATGGCCTGCCCTACCGTATGCCCGAAGCCGGCATCGTTCTGAAAGGTGAGGTGCTTTGCCGTAAAATCAGGGGCATCCACCCTGACGGTGGCCGTCCGGAAGGTTCCCCTCTTCTCGCCGTCCTCCTCGATCTCATTGGCCCCATGCCCGAAGACAAGCACCGTGCGCTCCCTGTCCGCCCCCAGGAACGTCACATTGGGCCTGGAAACTATCAGCTTTTCCCTGTAGATGCCTTCAGCAATATGTATCACCACGGGCTGCACCTCATACTCCGGGGAAGGGTAACGCTTTCCCGACGCTAACTCCGCAGCGATATTCTCCGGCATGGGTGCGCGCCTGTCCGCCTCCTCCAATGCCTCCGCAATGGTGGAAAAACAGTTTTCACGGCTTTGCCCTTTCCCAGGGCTGACATTGCCGACATAAAAGTGTATGGGCTGTATTGTTGTGTTCATGAGTAACTTTCCCCTCCTTAATTCTGATTTTCATGAAAAGAAAGTCCTCTCAGAAAACCAAGTGCCACCACCGCCATTTTACGCTTCCAGATCCGTCATAAGTTCCAGCACAGTGTCGTACCCCTTTTCCACCGCCATCTGCACGGCGCTTTCGCCCCTGTTGTTGGTGCGGTTGTAGTCCGCGCCTTTCTTGACCAGGTAACGCGCCACCTCCTGGTCGCCGTACTGCAGGGCATAATGCAGCGCTGTATTCCCTGAATTGTCCGCCATATTGATATCCGCCCCCGCGCGGATCAGTTCCTTTATGACCTCCTTGTAGCACTGCTCCCTGGTATTGAGGATCAGCGCCGTACTGCCGTCATCGGCTGCGGCATTTACATTGACGCCTCTCTCCAGGAAAATGGGCAGAAGCTGGCGGGTGGCATTCAGGTCAAGATACTGCAGCAGCATAAGGGGAGTCTTTCCGTCGTTCCGGGCGCCGTCCAGGGTTTTCAGGCTTTTCAGCATTTCAGCCCTGTCCTTTGCCTCCACCTCCCCGCCGAATTTCTTTTTCATGACCGCATGATGGGCCGGAAGTTCTCCGTTCACGTTCTGCAGACTGCTGTCCGCACCGGAATCCTCCAGGAGTTTCACGATCTCACTCCTGCCGTAGATACACGCCACATGAAGGGGCGTGTTTCCCGCCTCCGCGGGCAGATCCTGGGTCAGGTTCACATCCACACCCTTTTCAATCATGACCCTGAGCATTTCCAGATGGCCGTTCCCCGCCGCCCAGTGCACCGCCGCCATGCCGGAATGATCCAGCTGTTCCATGGACTCCCGGGAGAAAAATTCCGCCGCTCTTTCGAAATAGTCGTCCTTTTTCCCGCTGAACAGCATCTTCTTCGGCGTTGCGGAGGCCACGACAATAGCAGGCGTCCTCCCTTTCACCACGGCCTCATCCATATCGATGCCGTACTCCAGGAATTTCCGGATCACCTTCACGCCATAATTGCTGTCAAGACACTTGTCCCGCAGGCAGAATACGCTGCCCCTGCTGTGGATCGGTGCCGTGAAGTCAATATCCGCATCCCTGCATATGTCAAGGACCTCGCATTGATCATCCCGTATCAGGGCATTATGCATGACCTGTGCCAGGGCATCCATATCGTCATCATCATCCGGATCCATCCTGGAAATCAACTTTTTCAAAAGGAACAGGGCAATGCTGAGCCTATCCTTTTCTTCGTCGGAGACACCCGCAAACGCGTTGCCTGTGATCCGGCTCAGGTTGGCCATATCCATGCGCTCCGCCGGGCACTCCTCTTCCGCACCGGCATCCTTTAACGCCATGCAGAGACCCTCGTTATACAGCCTGCCCGCCGCCTGCATGGGTGTCTCCCCCTCCTGGTTGGCCTTGTTCACAAGGCCTGCGCATTGGGCCAGCTTCAGCGCCGCCGTCATATGGTTGTTATGGATCGCCGTCAGCAGGAGGGTATTCCCTTTCTCATCCACCCAGTCCGTCGCCGCGCCCTTTTCCAGGAATACGCCTGTCAATACACAGGAGCAGGCAGTATTCCTGTCCTGCAGCATCAGTGCAAGAGGTGTCAGCCCGTCCCCGTCCTCTGCGTCAATACCTTCTGCCAGCAGGCGGGCGATGGGTTCCCGCTGATCCATGCTGTACCGTTTGCACTCATAACCGTTCTGTAGTCCGTCTATGTAAGGATAGGCCAGGTAATGGTACGCATTCCTCCCCGCGGCGTCGCACCTGGCCCCATCGGCGCCATGCTCCAGCAAAAGCTCTACCATGGCCAGATTGCTCCGGCAGCATGCCAACAGAAGCGGGCTCAGCCCTTTTCCCCGGCCATCCACCAGATTGACGTCCACGCTTCCGTCCTCCAGGATCTTCCGCACCGCTCCCAGGAAATTATGCCAGACCAGCAGATGGAAAAGGGACATTCCCCCGTTTCCCGAGGTATCGCTCAGTTCCTCGCCGCTGCACATCGCAATGCAGGCCTCCGCGTCCTGTATCTCCTGTTCCTTGAACATGCTGTAACGATATCTGTCCTCATCAAAATCCCCTTCCCACCAGGGAATATATTTATACTGGCTGCTTCCGCTGGAAGAGCCCAGTATCTTTGCCAACTCTTTTATATCCATACGTTTTCTCCATTCCGCTGTTTCTTTCTCTCGTTTACGAGTTCCTTATTTCGTAAACAGACTTTGGGCGCTCCGCACAAAATAAGAAACGATTCCAAAACGACCTTCGTTTCGTTTTTGTGCGGAGTGAACAAAGGCGTCACTCTCATATAGGCTTTCGCAATTGTCTGGCGTCCTTCTCTTAGTTCTCTGCGCCTGCCATCAGCAGCTTTTCCACAATGTCATTATTTCCGGCCTCTGTGGCATAGTACAGGGCTGTATGTCCCGCCAGGTCCGCACAGGTAACGTCCGCGCCGTTTTCCAGCAGCACACCCACAATATAGTTGCTGCCCTTTCTCGACGCAATGATCAGCGCCGTCTCACCGTCTTCGTCCCGCTCGTCGATCCGCGCCCCGTTCTGGATCAGCTTCCTGACCAGGTGCTCGTTGCTGTTGCCTGCCGCCATATGCAGCGGGGCATAGCCGTTGTCCCCGCTGATATTGGGATCCGCCCCGGCCGCCAGCAGCAGTTCCGCAATCAGAAGGTTATCCTCCGCAGCCGCCACATAGAGCGGTGTCTGTTTCCTGTCATTGCGGGCATTGATATCCACATCGCCCTTTGCCAGCATAGTCTTTACCACTTCCCCCTGCTCGTTATAACATGCCTGGTGAAGAGGGGTATTGCCGTATGCATCCGCGTTTCCGGCGCCGTCCTTCGCCATGCTCTCGATCAGCTGTACCAGCCCCAGGGCATTGGCATAATCCAGTGCGGAGTGGTTCTCATTGTCCATAATGGAGAGATCCGCCCCGATTTCCATCAGGTATTTTGCCGCCTCAACCTTCCTGGCCTCCACCGCATAGATCAGGGGCGTCTTGCCGTTCCGGTCCGTGGCATCCAGATCCGCCCCGGCGTCCGTCAGCAGCTTTATGATCTCCTTATTTCCTGACTTCACCGCCATGTGGAGCGGGGTGACGCTGGTATTGGAAATCTGGTTCACGTCCGCATCCTTTTCCAGCAGCATTTTTACAATGTCCCTGTACCCCTTGCCGCAGGCATAGTGGATCGGCGCAAGCCCCTGCTCATCCACCGCGTTGACATTGATCCCGTCCTTTTTCAGGAATGCCATCACTACCCCTTTTTGTCCGTTCTGGCATGCTTTCAATAGCAATTTTTCCATTTTTATACCTCCCTGGCCTGCTGTTCCATCACATTTGTAGCCAATTTCGAATCCCATTCCAAATTTGTCATAATTTTATCATAGGATATACCTTTTTGCAATTTTTATCTTAATTTTCGCAGGCAGGCTTACTGGGCTCGGGCTTCCGCAAAAAAATCCTAGAACTGAAAAAAAAGTGAAATAAAATCTTTTCTCTGCTATAATAAGGTGCTGTAAGTCGCTTACAATTCCTAATCCGGACAAGCCGGAGCCAAAATCTTGCCACCTCTGCGCAAGAAATTGTTTGTAAGTACCCAAGAGGAAGCTTGAGAGGACATTTCCATGCTGAAACAATTGACCAGTGTAAAGGAATATATGGATTTTATCAATGAAATAAACCGCGACCCCAGCTTCAGCGATCCCATGCTCAGCAGCGAAGAACAGATACGCTGTAACCTTCTGGCTGCCCCGGACAAGCCCACAAACAGAATCTGGGGGATTTTCGAGGGAACGGAGCTTGTGGGGCTGTTCGTATTTCTGGTATTGGAGGAGGAAGCCTATCTCGAAATGCTGGTGGGGCTGTCACGCAATCTAAATGCTTATAAGGAAATGCTTTCTTTCCTGAAGGAGACTTATAAAGGCTGGCAGGCAGATTTCGTCTACAACCCGAAAAACCATCTCCTCCACTCGCTGCTGGCGGATGAAAGAGCCCGGTTTGAAGCCGAACAGCAGAAAATGGTGCTGGAAAGGGATGTAGCCTGCCAGGGCGGCCGTCAAATTGATTTGGAAGGGGAAATTTCCGGTCAGGGCGGCCGTCAAATTGAGTTATACAGCCCGAAATACAGGGAACAGTATACCGCCATCCATTCCAGGGACGGATACTGGACCGCAGACAAGGTCATTGACACACCCGACCGCTTCCGCATCCTCCTTGCCCTGGAGCAGGATCGGGTGGTCGGCTACATGGATGTGACGCATAAGTATGAGGAAAATGAGCCTTATGACCTGTTCGTAGCAGAAGCATACCGCCGCAAAGGGTACGGCAGAGCCATGCTGTCCAGGGCCATAGAACTCAACAGGCCCAAAGCCATGATGCTTTTAGTGGACACTGACAATACTGCCGCGATTTCCCTGTATGAATCACTGGGCTTTGCGAAGGCCGTGGGCGAGAACAACATGACGGCACATGCTTTATTGTGATGATATGTTTGTCCCAAAGCAATCACTTGTTTGTCCCAAAGCAATCACTTCTTTGCGCGGACCACCATTCTGCACAGCTAAACAGCAAGCATGGCGACTAATCCGGCAGTTTTTTATAATCCTCAAGTTCATAACGCGGACCTCCGGCCGCAACCAAAAATAAAATAGAGCCAAAACTCTGTTGACTGTGCTACAATGCACATAGGCTAAAAACCAACAAGGAGGTTTGACTCTATGTGCAAAATGATAAACCAATTCGCTGATAAAATCAAGGGACAGTTTTCTTTTTTTGACCAGATGATCATAAACGGCTATATCCGCCCCCTGCTTTCCGAGCAGACGCGGATTGGCTATCTGTACTCAATGGGCATCCCGCTGAGGGACTTCACTGGGTATTTCAGAAACGTCACGGACTGCCTGGCCAAACGAATCGAGGACTCTGCACAAGAGCTTGGGCGTCCTGTTGTATACCTGCCTTCCGCTAAGGACAGAAAAGAGGACATTGCCAAAGGGTTCCTTCTTTCCTCCCCCGTGGACGAGGGGCTCATCTGTGTCCTCAAGACATTGGAAGCCTGCAGAACCGCAAGGGTCGTCGGCGGGGAAGGAAAGCAGTTCCTGAAATCTTCCCAGACCAAATGCCTCCACTATTACCTCTATTACCTGGACAGGGAATTCGGGGTCATGTTCGTCAAGATCCAGACATGGTTCCCTTTCAACATCCAGGTCTACATAAACGGCAGGGAATTCATGAAGCATCTATTTGACGCTAATGGCATCTCTTACGAATGCTATGATAATTCCTTCACCGATATCAGTGATGTGGTAAAGGCACAGGCGCTGGCCGATAAATTTGACTCTGTCAAACTCTGCCGCCGCCTTGACAGCTTTGCCAAATCCCTCAGCCCTTTCCTTGACACTGTCCAGAAAAAGTTCGGGCAGGGCTACTTCTGGTGTGTGGATCAGTGCGAGTTCGCAACCGACATCATGTTTCAGGAGCGATACTTTTTAGAGGATATCTATCCCTCTCTGGTTGGGCATGCATTCCATGGTCTCTCATGCACCGACGTCTTCACCTTTATGGGGCGCAAACCGGACCCGCGGTTTCAGGGAGAAGCAGTCTCCGACTATAAGAAACGCCCCATTGGCTGCAGGGTGAAGTTCAGGTTGAAGTCCAACAGTGTCAAGGCATATGACAAATGCAGCGTGCTCCGGACAGAAACAACCATTAACGACCCGCATGGGTTCAAGGTGTTCGGCACCGTCCGCCACCGTGACGGCACCGAGTCCAAGCAGTGGAAGCCTATGGGCAAATCCATTTCAAACTTATACCGCTACGCCGAAGTCTCAAAAGCCTGCAATATGAGGTTCCTTGATTCCCTGGTGGATATCGTGCCTGTCAAATCCGTACAGCAGCAGATCGGTTCCGTCTGCTCCGGGAAAACTGTCAAAGGGAAACGTGTCCCCGGCTTTAATGTATGGTCCCCCGATGTAGTGCGCATCATAGAGACGGTCTGTGACGGCAGGTATCTGGTTAACGGCTTCCGCAACAGGGATATCGGGAAGGCTATCTTCCCCGGCATACAGAATGCCAAAAAGCTCAGTTCCAAGACCAGCCGTACCCTAAAGAAGCTGCGCCAACATGGACTGATCAAAAAAGTCCCACGCTCCAGGCGTTACCATGTCACCTCAAAAGGCAGGCAGATCATGGGTGTTCTTCTTGAACTGTATCACAAAGACTATCCGATGCTTATAGCAAAAGCAGCGTAGACCTTACGGCCAGTTGCTTTTCCCCGCCAGTTGTAGGCTGGCTTTATTCCTATGCACTTTTTGGGAAAATCTTCGTTTTTGTTATAGTTATTGCGTTTCAATTACATAAGTATACGGTATTAGGTATTGGCTTGTTAACATGTTTTTATCAAATTTTCCGGAAGTGCCACCATTCAACCAAAATGGAAAAAGACTTTTTTCCATTTGCTTTCTGGTATTTTCCCTTGTATTGTAGTATTTTTTCATTATGGCAGACCGATTCAAAACATTTGCGGCCTGCGTAAAAAAATTTTCATCTGCGCAAGTGCAATTCAATGATCTGCCTGTATGCCATTTATGACAATACAGGCGGGGCATTGAATCAGCAGCCCACTCTCAAGAGGGTGTGCTAACACCTCTCTTCAGGAACAAAACGCGGTTGCAGATACGGGTGCGCGTGTGCGCATGGTTTGTCCGGTTGGACGCTCTAAGGAGCAGGTGAAAAAAGCAGCACACAAGACACAAAGGAGACGTTTCTTATGAATGGAAAACGGAGCAGCAATTGGAAAAAATTATTGACAGGATGGATGTTTGCCGTCCTGCTTTTTGGCGTGATAAACGTTGTGCCGCAAATACCTCTGCAAGCTCCCACGGGAACAACGGTGCAGGCGGCTGAAGGGCAGGAAGATCCGGGTGATAAGCCAGGTATACAGTTATATGGTGATCGGGAAGAACTCGGTTGTGAAAAAGACTAATACTCAAATTCAATAGCAAATTCTTCCTGCAGCGATTTTCTCAGACAAGATCCATTACGGAAAAGCCCTATCAAATCATTTAACGCCCAGGACTGCACTGCTGCCCGGACTGCATCCTCCGTGCGTGATGCTTCCGCCAGAACCTGGGCATAATAAAACAGGTAGCCGCCGAGATTAGTGGGACTGCATTTCAGTGCAGCCATATCAATTCGTCCGGACATCGCGATCAATTCATCGCGATGCTTGATCCTGTAAAGAGTTCGACAATACTGACAATACACATTAGGCAAAAACGTACTCAGAAACAGGACGTCCAGCCTGTTTTTTTCCACATAATGTAAAATATGCGAATAATACAGAGTTGACATCCATTGCTCCCCTGCCAACTGATAGCACAAAGCCATATTGTTAAGAATGGACAGTTCCTGCCAGGTCAGGCGGCAGCCTGGCATATCATAAATGTCAAAATTGGGCAACGTCAGTCTCAGTGCCTCGGACAGCCGCTGAATCCTTTCCCTAGGATTCTCCAAACCCAGAGCAAAGTCTACCAGATACTCCTGGCGGTAGAGCGTATTTCCTCCATCGGTCAGCCGCCCCATCTCCGCCAGATATTTCCGGCGCGTCTCTTTGGACACCGGAGGTTCATGTATAAACCTGAACTTCAATTCATAAAACCTTGCATCCTTCTCATTTCCCCAAAAAGTAAACGCCCGCTCTGACATACCCAGCCGCTGCAACAGAGCCTCCGCCAGGGCAATATCCGGCTGAAGGTCTCCAGTCTCGATCTTGGACAACTTGGATGTGCTGCAAAGCCCCACGCCCAGCGTCTTCTGGGAGATTTTCTGTTCTGTGCGCAGGTCACGGATCAGATCCCCCAAGGTGTAGATATCCGGTGAATCCGTATCGTAAACGCCATCGGCAAGCCCAGAAAGCGCATCCGTTCCAGGAAAGGGATAGGCCTCCAGGGGCACTGTCTCCAGGCTGCGCATGTATTCTGTCACCGGGAAATTCGTCCTTTGGTACAGGTACTCCCTACAGACCGCGGCATAGCAGCTGTCCACCGCCTGGGCCGAATAAAAAGCCGCTTTCAGGAAGACATCTGCCTTGTCCTGATTTCCCAGATGGTGGTGGCATAAGCCCGTGAGGAAGCACAGTTCGAACAGGGGCGCACACTCCACGTTTGCTGTCATCCTTTGACGGTGATAATCCACCGCTTCCAGCCCTGCGGCATACTCCCCCAGGGCAACCAGATATTTGGCATATACCAGGGCAGCCTCCGCCTGCATACGCTCCTTTTCCAGATAGGTGAATTTGCTGTTGGCCAGGCATTCCTCCACCTGCCTGTGGATGACAAGACAACTATCCGGCCTCCCCAGATACAGTTCCTCCTGAGCCAGGGTCGTGAGAAGCCTGATTTCCATCTGGGACAGCATCAGATTCTGGAAACTGGACAGGCAGATGCCAGGCTGCGTCATGTGCAGGGCATCCAGAAGGGCTTCCCGAATCAGCTGATGGGAACCACAATAGGAACGGAACTGCAGCCTACAGTGGAGCAGCAGCCATTCCTGGCCGTACAGCCTGTTATTCGCCCATCCCGTCTCCTCAATGCCCCTAAGTTCCTCCCAGGCTCGCGGCAGCTGCCAGGCGTCCAGGTAGAAACTAGCACGTTTCAGACGGTAGTAGCAGTCAAAGTCCTCCCATCCCGCAAAGACCGGAAACCGGTGGCAGGGCGCACCGGCGCGCTCCATAAGCGCCTGGAAGGTGGAAGGGCTGACCCCCGACACCCCGGTCTCGATCCTGGACAGAGCCTGTAGGGAACAGATGCCATCGGCCATCTGTTCCTGCGTCAATCCGGCCTTATGCCGCACTTCCCGGATGATGTCTTTCGTACTGCGAACCCCCACTTCGTGTAAACCCTTTCCCTTTTTTCATTTATTATAATAGGTAATTCAAAGAAATTCAACCAAAACGGAAAACAAAAGTTTTCCCGCATATAGATGGAAAAAAACTGTTAAATGCTGTATTATGATAAATGTAATCGGGAAGCATGCAGCCTACTACAGAAAAAACAATACAAGGAGAAAATGCGATGAACAAATTAAAAAAGAAAGCGATTACTATTATCCTGGGCAGTATGCTTAGCATTATGAGCTGCCTTCCGGTATTTGCGGCTGAGCCCGGAATAGAACCCCACGTTGAGGCCACAGAATGCTTTGAATGTGGCGCAAGGAGCCTTTATACACATAAGACGGAAGAATTTCAACATTATGAATACAAAGACAGTGTCTTATACGAGGTATATAAAATAACCTGGACCGATCATTGCGATAATTGTGGTTATACCAATACAGACATCCGTATAGAAAAACGTCTATAATATTGTTTAAATAACAGTGACCGCATTACCATAATATTCTGGCTATACAACCATATGACCAGAATGTTGGCGTAAGAAGGAGACATATATGCAGATTAGATTATACAATTACCCTAGACGGAACTCCAATACTGCTTCCCGCCAGAACTTCCAGTGGGTGCTCTTATTATCTCCCCTGCTTCCTGCCCTGTTCCTGGCTTTCCTGCTGACCGGCTGCGCCGGGAGAGAGTCCAAGGAGGGAAATGAATCCGCATATGTCTTCGAGACCCAGTTCCACTCCCCCGCAGGCGGTGTTGAGGATTTCACGATATCCGGTGATTCCGTCTACTACAGTACCTTTGACGGAGAGTTCTACCAGTGGACGCCGGGCGAAGATGTCCAGAGGTTGGATATAGAGTTCTTTACGCCGGAGGCTGACCGCCGGGTTCTCCAGGCAGATCTCCAAGGAAACCTGTATGTCTTCTACCAAGTATCGGATAGCCAGACATACAGCAGTCACTCTACCAATTACCTAGTGAAATATGACGCTTCCGGAAAGGAACTTGCCAGGGAAAATGTCTCCCAGACCACCCGGGGGTTCAGTCCTGAAGAGACGGCGGTGGATGCAAAGGGACGGCTCTATCTCAGGGGTGTGGAAGGAATCCTCCTGTTTGACAATATGTGCCGCTATGCAGGGGCAGCGGAATCTCCTGAAGGAGAGTCACCAAGCTTTCTTGCAGGGGATGACAAAGGGCACGTATACTGCGACCTTATAGATACTCAGACATATCGGGAACTGCTCCGGGAAATTACCCCCGGCGGAGAAGAGTCCCTGATTGCATTTTCAGGAAATACGATTGGAACGTCCCAGTTGGGAAACTACTTGGCTGTCTACGGCGAAAATTGTTTCCTGACCTCCATGGACAACACCCTTGCCCTCTACGATGCAGCAGCCAATACCCTGACAACACTGCTGCAATGGGTAAACTGCGACATCAATCCCGATGCCGTGCAGCAGCTCGCCACATTTTCTGACAAACGCATCCTTGTATGCCTGCGGGAAGACGAGGGCACAGGCGAACTGGCTCTGCTGACGGAAGTCCCCAGGGAACAGTCTGCCCAGAAGGAGGTCATCACCTTGGGCACCCTACAGGCGGACAACAGCCATCTGCTGCGCTGCGTATCCCAGTTCAACAGGAATTCCACGGACTGCCGCATCGAAATCAGGGAGTATTACAATGCATGGCTTGATTCCGGCAACCCAGAGGCAGCGGAAGAAGCCCGCACTGCCCTACACCTGGACATCTCCTCAGGCAGATGTCCGGACATCCTGATTCTGGAATATGATGATCTGGAGAACTATGCTGCCAAGGGACTCCTGGAGGATCTGGCTCCCTACCTGGAGGCGAATGAACAGCTGGAAATTTCGGACAATGTATTGGAAGCCTATACCTTCCACGGAAAACTCTGTGCCCTTCCCGGCGCCCTACAGATCAGAACCATCGCAGGACGGACCGACAGCCTGGGACTGCCGAAAAACAGGAACAGCTGGACGCTGGAGGAAATGATGGCTTTCCTCAACAGCCATCCTGACAAAACCGTGTTCTCCGCAGATGCCGAACAACTCCTGGAGTACTGCCTTACCTTTAACCAGTCCCACTTTGTGGACTGGGAGGCAAATACCTGCGACTTTACATCTGAGGAATTCACAGATCTGCTGGAATTCTGCGGACGTTTTTCCGGCGAACAGGAGGAGGGAAATAAATCCGTCCTGAGCCTGATGGGAAAAGGAAACAGCGCCCTGCTGCACGAGGTGGAACTTGTCCGCCCGGAGGACATCTCCCTAATGACGCAGATTGTGGGAACGGAGAGCATTCATGATTATATAGGCTTCCCCACCCTAGGCGGACAGCCGGGAAGCCTGCTGGAGGGCTGCGGTAGCACCTGCGCCATCTCCACAAAGTCCGGGCATAAGGAGGAGGCATGGGACTTCCTGGAAAGCCTGCTGACAGGCTGGGAACATCCTCCCAAAAGCTTTGCCGCCCTGCTGGGCACAAAGGGCTTCCCCACGGAACTGGGAACAAGGGAGCGATATTTCGCAAAGGTCATGGAAAATCCTTACAAATTAAGAGAAAACGGGGAGATTTATTTAAGGGGCGGAACGCCTGTCCGAAACGGCATCCATATGCTCTCCCAAAACGGGCAATCAGTACTTTTCTATGTGCCCCTTCCCGAAGAGATGGATCTCTTATGCGAACTACTAGATTCGTCCACCACCGCACGGGGAAGCAGCCAGATTTCCTCCATTGTCTTCCAGGAGGCGCAGGCCTATTTCAGCGGCCAGAAAAGCGTGGAAGACGTAGCTGCAATCATTCAGAATCGGGTAACCGTATACCTGGAGGAGCAGGGGTAACTTTATTACGTACCAGGGCGTGCATACGCTTGATCGTCCAATAACCCCGGCACGACATAATTCAACAAAATGGATGGAAAAAAGATACTGAATGTTATATTATAATAATTGTAATCAGGAAGCATGCAACCTACTGCGAAAAGAAACAAACTTTCGTAAAGAAACTATAGACGGCGTCCGATATGAGTCGTTTGACGTGACCATTGCAACCGAGTGCGACACCTGCGATTATAAAGTGTCCGAAAGTTGTAGAGAACATAGACCTCTGTAACGCATCTTGTATATAAAAACCACAGCATTTTCATAACATTCTGGCTATACACCCGTATAGCCAGAATGTTGGCGTAAAAAGGAGACCTATACTGATTATGTCCAAAAAACTTTTCCAAAAACATCCCTGTAAAAAAAATAATGCCGCTTTCCAATGTTGCTTCCGATTGGTGACCTTTTCCTCCCTGCTTCCGGCTCTGTTCCTGGCCTCCTTGCTAACCGGCTGCGCCGTAGGCAATTCTGGGAAGGAAAATGAATCCGCATATGTCTTCGAGACCCAGTTCCACTCCCCCGCAGGCGGCGTGGAGGATTTCACGATATCAGGCAATTCCGTCTACTACAGCACCTTTGACGGCGAATTCTACCAGTGGACACCAGGAGAAGAGACCCGGAAGCTGGACATAGATCCCTTTACGCCGGAAGCTGACAGCCGGATGCTCCAGGCGGATCTCCAGGGAAACCTGTATGTCTTCTATCACGTATCGAATCGTCTGACGTACAGCGATTACGCTACCAATTATCTGGTAAAATATGACGCCTCCGGAAAGGAACTCGCCAGGGAGAACGTCTCCCAGCCCACCCGCCGGTTCAGCCCCGAAGAGACAGCGGTGGACGCAGAAGGGCGGCTCTATCTCAGGGGCGTGGAAAGAGTCCTCCTGTTCGACGATATGTGCCGCTATGCCGGGGCTGTGGAAGCCCCTGAGGAAGGATCTCCGGAATGGCTTGCAGGGGATGACAACGGGCATGTATACTGCTGCCTTATAGACACCCAGGCGTATCAATGGGGGGTGATCCGGGAGGTGATTCCCGGGGAAGAATCATCCGGGAATGGCCGGGATATGGCACCAGAAGAAAACCAAAGCGCATCTCCTGAAGATGACAGAAGCACAGCGGCAGGGGAAGCTCCGATTGCGTTCTCAGGGAACGCAATCGGAAAGTTCCAGCCGGCAAACTATCTGGCTGTCTACGGTGAAAACCGTTTCCTGACCTCTATGGACAACGAACTTTATCTCTACGATGCGACGGAAAACAGCCAGACAGTGCTGCTGCAATGGGCAAACTGCGACATCAATCCCGACGCCGTGCAGCAGTTCGCCACATTTTCTGACGGACGCATCCTTGTATGCCTGCGGGAGGTGGAAGGCACAGGCGAACTGGCCCTGCTGACAGAAATCCCCAGGGAGCAGGCCTCCCAGAAGGAGATCATCACCCTGGGCACCCTGCAGGCGGACAACAGCCACCTGCTGCGCAGCGTATCCCAGTTCAACAGAAACTCCCCCGACTGCCGCATTGAAATCAAGGAATATTACAATATGTGGCAGGATTCCGGCAATCCGGATGCGGCGGAAGAAGCACGCACTGCCCTGCACCTGGACATCTCCTCCGGCAGATGCCCGGACATTCTGGTACTGGAATACGATGACCTGGAGAACTATGCCGCCAAGGGACTCCTGGAGGATCTGACCCCTTACCTGAAGGAGAATGGCTTCCTGGAAATCTCGGACAATGTCCTGGAAGCCTACACTTTCCAGGGAAAACTCTTCGCCCTGCCCGGCGCATTACAGATCCGGACCATCGTGGGATACACAAGCAGTCTGGGGCAGACAGAAATCGGGGACGGCTGGACATTGGAGGAAATGATGGAATTCATCGACAGTCACCCCTACAAGACCGTGTTCTCCGCAGACGCCGGACAACTCCTAAAATACTGTCTTACCTTTAACCAGTCCTATTTCGTGGACCAGGAAAACCATACCTGTAGCTTTGCATCCGATGAATTCATCAACCTGCTGGAATTCTGCGGACGCTTTTCCGACACACAAGAGGAGGAGGGCAAAGGTGTCCTGGACCTGGCAGGCAAAAGGAACAGCGCCCTGCTGTACGAGGTGGAACTTTTCCGCCCGGAAGACATTACCCTGTTGATGCAGATCCTGGGGGTGAAAAACGTTCCTGACCTTTCCTACATAGGCTTCCCCACCCTGGACGGGCAGCCGGGGAGCCTGCTGGAGGACTGTGGCGGGACATGTGCCATTTCCGCGAAATCAGAGCATAAGAAAGAGGCATGGGACTTCCTGGAAATCCTCCTGACGGGGTGGGAACAGCCGCCCAAAAGCTTTGCCGCCCTGCTGGGCACAAAGGGCTTCCCCACGGAACTGGGGACAAGGGAACGGTATTTCGCCAAGGTCATGGAGAATCCCTGGCGGTTGCGTGAAAACGGAGAGATCCATACGGAATACGGACTTCCCGTGCGGTATTGCTACCATGCCTTAATCCAGAACGAACAGCGGCTATACTTCTATGTGCCCCTCCCGGAGGAGACAGACCTCATATGTGAACTGCTGGATTCAGCCACCACCGCCCGGGGAAGCAGCCAGATCACCTCCATCGTCTCCCAGGAGGCGCAGGCCTATTTCAGCGGTCAGAAAAGCGCGGCAGACGTGGCGGCGATCATCCAGAACCGGGTGTCCGTGTACCTGGAGGAGCAGGGGTAACACCTGAAGTATGTTTTACTTTCTTAATCTGCTTACTCTTTCCTGGATATTGCGTTCAAACGCTTCCTCTGTATAGGCAGGGTCTTTTGTCTTTCTCCAGATTTCGCAGGGGACATTCCCGCACTCCCCGCACCCTTTCATGCCTTTTTGGTTGATGGCGCATTCATAGATCGGGCACGCCTGACCCTCCGGCGCATGAAAGACTTTCCCAAGGCTTGCATTACACCCCCTGCACATAGTCCCGAAGCACCCGCACCCGGAGCAGTCCGCCCCGCAACAGCTGATATCGTTGGAGCAGTCTGTCCCGCATCCGTTTGCAGCATCGGTATCCGTTCCGCAACGGCTTGCAGCATCAGTATCCGTCCCACAACAGTCTGCAGCATCAGTATCCGTTCCACAACAGTCTGCAGCATCGGTATCCGTCCCACAACAGTCTGCAGCATCGGTATCCGTTCCGCATCCGCATCCGCTTATGTTGTTTGCCGGTTGGGCCGCCTTCAGGATTTCCAGCTGTTTCTTTTGGCTGAATCCGCCAAGCACAAGCTGGTACGATTTATCCAATAAGTCCTTCAACAGATCATCCGGTACCTCCCCGTCCGGCTTTATGGAATTCCAATGGGTCTTATTCATATAATACCCGGGAACGATATCTTCGTACTGCTGCCGCAGGAAATCGCCCTCCAGCGGCTCCAGCTTCAGCGTGATGTAATACGGCTCATCTTTTTCACCCAGACAGACTGCCGCAAACATTTTCCCGCCTATCTGGTAGCGGATCCAGTTCCAGTCCTTCTGAAGATCCTTTGTCACTCCCTCCTTGCCAAGTAAATATTCGTCCATCCATGTGTACCTCATAATTCCGTTCTCCTTTCATCCTCGTATCTCTTTTTCATCCGTTCAATGCTAACCCTGATCTCCTCCCGTAATTCTTCCGGTTCCAGTAATTCCACCCTTTCCCTGAAGGATAGCAGCCATGTGATCAGGTTGTCCTTATTTGTGTAATCCGCCTGGAATAAGAGTCTCCCATCCTGCTGCACCCGGAAGCTTTCCGTCCCAAATTCCTCCACCAGCCTCCATTTACAGTCCTGCTCAAATAATGCCCTGACCTTTATCCCGCCGGGAAATACCCTTTCATCGCTTAAATCCGGCACTGGCACCTGCCTTTTCAGGAATTCCTGCCCTGCTATTTTCACCCGGTCCATCCGGTTCAATTTGAACAGCCGGAAATCCCCGCGCTTTTCACACCATCCCCATACATACCAGCTGGACCACCGGAAGATCAGGTAATACGGCTCAATGCAGCGGACAGACTCTCCCCTGGGGGAATAATAAAGGAATTCCAGTTTCCTGCATTTGCCAATGGCTGCACGTATCAATTCGATCTTAGGCGCAAGCGAACCCTTATGCCAGGAAGATAAATCAATCAGCACCGACTGGTTGCCCACCATGAAATCAGAGGAACCTACCGACAGCTTTTCCATCAATTGCCCATAACGGTTTGTCCCATTCACGCTGTCCAGACTGCGCAGTCCTGCCAGGATATCCTGCATTTCTCCCTGTGTAAACAGTGTCTTATCAAGCTTATAACCCTCAAGAATGGAAATACCGCCATTCACTCCCTGCTTTGTCGCAACCGGGATTCCCGCCTTACACAGGTCTTCGATATCCCTGTTTATGGTCCGGCGGGAAACCTCAAACTTTTCCGCCAGATAAGGCGCGGTGACAGTCTCCTTTTGCAACAGCACCGACAAAATCCCGATCTGTCTGTCTATTTTCATGGCTTCTCCTTTGACAACTATACCGCACGCCAGAGCGTGTTTGAAAAATCATCCCGGCGGCCCATAATATCATTTATACCATGCACGCAGAAAATCAAGTGGCTGCGAAGCAGACATTTGATTTGCAAGTCATGGTTTGCAGGTATCATGCATCACGATGTGATGGCAAGCCAGCGTCAGCTGGCTTGAATTCTGCATCAGCTGAATCATTATACCATGATTTCTTCGCAATCACGGTATGGATGGCCATCCGGCCGTTGCATGTCTTGAATAAGGTCATTTTACCACACAAACCACGCCAACAGTATGTCTTGTTTTAATTAGTGTCTGCTGATTAAGTTGCGAGCTATTGATCAATACTGACTTTTTGCCCTATTTCTGGTATAATAATTGCAAGGAAATTCAGATGTTCCTATTAATTTTCTTGCAGATTTTCATCATAAACAGCGACAAGGAGCCCAAATGTACAAGCCAGCAGATAAAACACAGACATCCTTTCTCGATTTCGACCAGCCCATGGGACTGCACATGAATCCGGACAACCGCTGGATCCGGATGGCGGATCAGATCCCATGGGAGCTGTTTGAAGTAAAATATGCCGGCCTGTTTCCGAGCGATACGGGTAACGTGGCAAAGCCGCTGCGTATGGCCCTTGGTTCCCTGATCATCCAGACCAGGTTCCAGTTCTCAGACCGAGAGCTTGTGGAGCAGATCACAGAGAATCCGTATCTCCAGTATTTCATCGGGTTGCCCGGATATCAGGATACCCCGCCCTTTGATGCGAGTACACTGGTACTGTTCCGCAAACGGATCACAGCAGATATGCTGAATGAGGCAAACGAATATCTTCTGGCCCATAAGGACGATGACCGGCCGGGGCCATCGTCTTCCGGAAAAGGTGCAGAGAAAAGCAACGTACCGAAAGAAGAAGGAGCCAACAAAGGGACACTTGCCATCGATGCCACCTGCGCCCCGGCCAACATACGGTATCCGCAGGATATCTCCCTTTTGAATGAAGCAAGGGAAAAACTGGAACAGATGATATACTGCATGTGTAAGTCATACGGCCTGCAGCTTCCCCGCCGCTACCGGCGCAGGGCCAGGAAAGATTATCTGGTTTTTGCCAAGGGCAGGAAACACAGCAAAAAGCAGATACGGGCAGCGATCCGGAAACAGCTCTCCTATGTGCACAGGGACATCGGATATCTGGAAAGGTATTTCGGTCAGGGCTGCGTGCCTGAAGCCCGGGATATCCCTGTCATCCTGACGATCCTCAAGCTGTATGAGCAGCAGGAATACATGTATAAGAACAAAGTACATTCTGTACCAGACCGTATCGTGAGTATCAGCCAGCCATGGATACGCCCCATCGTGCGTGGGAAAGTAAAAGCGCCCGTGGAGTTTGGTGCAAAGCTGGATGTCAGCATTGACAGCGAAGGATACGGTCGGCTGGAAAAGGTATCCTTTGATGCTTACAATGAAAGCGGGTATCTGATCGAGGCAGTGGAACGATATAAGGCCCGTACAGGGGACTATCCGGAACGTGTACTGGCCGACCAGATCTATCGTACAAGAGAGAACCGGGCTTACTGTAAAGGACACGGGATACGCCTGTCAGGGCCAAAGCTTGGGAGACCGCCGCAGGATGCCCAAACAGGTAAGGAACGGGAAAACAAAGCGCAGATGCGCCAGGATAACACGGACAGGATCGAAGTGGAACGGTATTTCAGCCGGAGTAAACGCTGCTATGGTCTGGGATGTATCATCACGAAGCTGGAGGAAACACAGATGACATCCATCGCGTTATCTGTATTCGTGTCGAATCTATTTCGGATTCAGAGGCGGATACATTTGCGTCTATTTTGGCAACACTTTCAATATGTGCTGCATATCGAAAGGTACAGCCTAAAAATAGCTTAATCAGCAGACACTATTTAAACCAGTGGCTTGCTTATATAATTTGCCGGTAGTGTTTTTAATTTTGTGTCTTTGCCCTTCCACCTTATTCCAGAGGCCGGGTGTGGGCAGAGCCCACAAGCCCTTATAAATGCTGGGTTTCTGGTTGATTACAGTTGGTGAAAATCTGCCAAGGAGAAAATCTAAAGACACAAAAATATTTACACCCTCAATTTGCCTTTTAATCTTTTGATTTACTATTTGCATCAATTAGCTTTACAAGATAAAGTGCATTACATTTTCTTTCGCAATCGATATATTCTTGTCTTATTTCTTCCTATCGTTTCAACATCATCCATCTCAGAAAGTATCTCTCTCGTCCTTGCCATACTCAGACCCAATAATTCTGCTATTTCTCTGGCTTTGGCTGTTTCATGTACTTGCAAATATATTCTGATTTTCTCCTGATTGTTCCTCGTTTTTATCGCTTGTTTTCTATCGCTTGTTTTTATCGCTTGTTTTCTATCGCTTGTTTTTATCGCTTGTTTTTTTATGAATTTTAATGTCAGCGATGTTCTATCCGGATCAAAGCTTTCCTTTATGTCAGGTTCTTCCCACTCTTCATCTTTCCATACGTTAAAAATATTAGGCACTCCGCTTCCCGCATGCTCACCAATATCTATCAGGTTAAACATTTTCATCAGACTTTTATTTCTTGGGTCTGATTTTCCTCCTCTGCGCATCTGCTCTTTCCCAAGTCTAATATAGCCGGGATTTTCAAATACAATTTTATCTTCCTCTTTCATTATGAGAATGCCATATTTCCCATAAAAATCTGTATTGATAATGCAATTTGCCAACGCTTCCCTCAGCGCCCTGTGAACCGGCGTATCGTCAATCCGGAAACCGCCCTGCATCTTAAACGGCACTTTAATATCTTTTATCATCTTATTGTATACACGAAAATAAAAATCAAATACATTCCCTGACCATTCACCGGACGAAGACTGAAGTCTGTCCGTCCATCTAAGCACTGTATCCGGATTTTCCCTGTAATCTAAAAAATACTCCGGAAAATATCTTACAATATCGTATTCATTTCCAAACATCAGCATTCCGGCTGCAGTGGGATGAAGCCTTTTGTCTTCTTTAGAAAGTCCTGCTGCCCCAATCACCCTGAGATACTCATTGTCATCCAGTCTCTCAAAAGGGTGCCCTGGCTTAAAAGACTTATGACTGTTACGATAACCGCGGATGGAGTCCTGATTCAAATCTTCAATTTCAGCCTCCTCAAGCACTTCCATATCCATGGTTTCCTCTGCCTGATCCCTCAACATTGTTTTGACCTGTAGTCTGGTACAATGATAATCCCCTTCCCAATTTCTGCGGAAAGTTCCTCCAAACAGATCATCATTAATGTATACCGGCTTCTGCTCCCGCTTTGCACCCGGCACCCAGATTACCATGATCACATCATCTGTGCCAGACACTGAGAAAGTTTTCACGTCATCGTCTTTTAAAAGGTTGATGCTCACCTTTTTACGGTTGTTAATCGTATTCCAAAAATCCTTCTTCAATCTTGTCGCATTTTTCAGCCCGGTTGTATGCCAATTGCCTGATTTATCCTCTTTTACCCCAAGAATAATAACGCCGCCATAGCAATTGGCAAAAGCAGAGTAGGTCTCCCACAGGCTATTCGGAAGTCCACCTTCTGCTTTTTTAACTTCCCTGCGATTATCTTCTTTGTAGGAATCAAATTTTGCCAGTTCAAACAGTTCCTCCATATTTGCTCCTCTAAAAAAACTATTTTTAAATCTAATCTTTTTTAAAAGTTCTTGACATATCACCAGAATGTTATGCGAAATCTTTCTCTAAAAGTTCACACAATTCAATTCCACGTCCGTTTAACTTGTATTTCGGCAGTTCACTAATACGATCATCACAAGTAATAAAAAATAACTGTTCCATGGTTGCTTTTGACGTCATTTGATACTTAAGTAAATCCATGAACGCAAGCATATTTACGTCATCCATACATGCAGTCAGGTCATCGATAAAAAACACCTTCATCTTTTCACGGTCATTCCTTGCATTGATACCTGCAAAAAAATGAGCCAACATAAAGACACTGATCTGACCGTTACTTAAAACATTAACGATATTCTTACCCTTATCATCAACTAATGAAATTCCCTCATTTTCTTGGACAATGTTGATTCCCTCATTAGAATTTAATCTTATCAGCTTATTATAGAACTTGCTAAGAGCCGGCCCTACTTTTTCATACTCGTCTTTCGAAAGCTTCTCTATCACATCCTTGATATCGTTTGCTCTCTGAGATGCAATCTCTTTCAGCTTCTGAAGTTTTTCTATCTCTGCATCAAGTTTCTGATTCTTCTTATTCTCCTCCTCCAGCTTCTGATTCAGATCAGATAAAGTCTGATTTGCAAGCATACTGTCGATAGCATTGATCTTTGACACAAGTAAATCATAAGAGAAATCCGAAACGTCAAAAGATCTGGTAATAAGATTTTTCACCTTTGCAAAGGTCTGTTGCACCGTCTCATTTTCGAACTGGTAACCTAAAACCCCCAAAATCTGCTGATAAGACTCTCTTATTTCTTGCTCTTTGGATTCCTCTAAAAGTCCCTTCTCTACAGCAACCAGTAAGTTCCCCACATTTTCTGCGGTCAATTCTTCTACATTGATTGCTTTTTGGATTTCCTGCAATTTCTTAACCTCATCAAAATATGGCTGTATCTCATTCTTCAGGGTTTTCAAGTCACTAATCTTATTCTCTAAGTTTTTCGTTTCTTTCTCCACTATAGTTTTTGTGCGATTAATGAGTTTCTGATAAAGCTTTTCGATCTCTGTCTGTAACAAGGTTTTATCTACTTCTTTTTCCTTTACAGTTTCCCCGTTCTGCCTGATATACTCATCGGCTTCCTTAAGGATTAAATCTTCCTCCATGGTAGAAAATGACTCTGAACCACAAACGGGACAGCGGACAATACCATCCTTTTTTAAAACAGCATCTCTATGTTCAATCACCACTTGTTTATTCGCAGAAAGAGAGGATAACAGCTTCAGCATCTTATTATTCTTGGAAAGCAACTCTATCTCGTCAAAAAGATCCTTCACCTTTTTCTCTTTCTCTTTAATTTCCCGCTTGTCCACATCAAAATCAGATTGCGTAAAACCACCAATTTCTAAAGTAATCATTGATTCCACATCCTGGAAAATCGTTTCCTTCGAAAGAGACAGCCCCTCCAATTTTCTAAGCTTCGTTTCATGAATCGTAATCGCATCTGTATTCTTGAAAAAATCAGCTTTCACTGCATGTTGAATATACTCTCCCTTCGTTTCCCAGTAAGAAGCAATTTTTTTAATAACGGACTGCTGGTTTTTCAAAGCTTCATTTTCTACAAGTCTATAAATTCCTTCTTTCGCCACCTGGTAACCACAATTTTTCACTTCTGTTTTCTGCGCAGTTAACTCTTCTTTATTAAGACCAGCAATCTCCGTCTTCTCATCCGGATAAAAAACAGTCAAAGGATACGAAACCTGCTTTGAATCCTCACGAGCTTTCGCCAACTGCTTTTCATGATCCTCAATCATCTCCCTCGATACCTTCTGTTTCGTCTTATCCGCAATATAACGATCCACGTCCTCGGCAAAAAGATCCAAATTCTCCGCAATCTGCTTCTGACCATCATAATTCGTGATAAACTCACTGAAGAAATCATTTAAGTCCTTTCTCTTTTTGCTTTGGACATTAAATGATTTCTGAACATCACAAAAATGAAAATTATAAAAACTATCTCCTACATATTCCCGAATAAAAGCTTTTGCTATCTCTTCGCTTTCATCAATTGTAACCTTAGATAACCCTGGACTTAATTCATCCTTTATCTGCTCTCTGCAAAGAACCGTCTCTTTTTCTCTATCCAATAGCCAGAGAACTACCCTGACCTTCGTTTTCGCTCCAGCATCCCGATTCTTTAGGATACCATCAGTATTCATCTTGCGATCAACATCATTGGTGCTTCTGGTATCAAAAGCCGTTTTTAATCTTCCAATGTTGCCCGTCAGACACCACTCAATCGCATCGACCGTTGTCGTCTTGCCAATTCCATTTGCAGCTGAAAGAAGTACAACCGATTTATCATCAAAATCAATGGTTTTATCGCGAAATCCTCTAAAATTTACCATTCTTATCTTACGAATTATCATTTTTTCAGCCACCCCTTAATCATTTCGTAATCCTGTTCTCCAAAAGACTTATCCAATACACCCTCTTTTTCGTTTCTTTTCACTCTTTTGCGTTTCTTTTCCATGAATGCCAAAAGCCCCTCGTCCTCCGGAAGCAACTGACTCAATCGCTTCATTTGCTCCTCATCTGGCGCAAATGCATCCGTCGGAATCATATGAAATGGCAATTCGATCACCTCCTCATCATCAATTACAATCCTATCCTTATCTGTCATATCACCCTTAATAATGATCTTTCTTGATATTAACAAATTACCCTCTCGACTCCTATCTGGAGTTCCTTCAGAATAAACAATTAACTGCACAATATTATACTTTAACTTATGAATCTCTTTTGATTTGCCATTAATAATCGTAAACACACGAATTCGATCATCCCAGTAATCACATAGAGAACCTATGTCCGCCATTCCCCCATCCAGAAGGAAAAATAATTCATCTCTTTGATTACTGATAAAAATACTTAATAACTCTTTCGGTTTCTGATCTAAATCAAAAATATCTTCCAGCTTAACTTCATATTCAGAAGCAATATCCCCAACAAGGAGATCTTTATAACCGCTTTTCTTAAATTCTTCCTGTAAAATCATAATTAAGTTTCCTCTTTCACACATTTCATAGAAAAAATGCAACTGTTGCAATCCTCCTGTGTGCTCCACTCATCCTCATCAATTCCAATACAATCCATACACTCAATATAAAAACTATCTTCCCCAAGATCCGCAACCGTTGGATTCTCATTCACGTTCGCCGTACTATAGTTATAATAATTTTTACCTCTCATAATTTTGCTATTCTCAAAGAACCATTTTCCAGGTTTTGTTGACACACTCACCATACGTTCCACAATCTTTCGCTTTACACCCTTAAAATTTCCACCTGCCCGAGGGAGAATCACGCTATGACTTACATACTGATCTTCAGGAAAGTTCAGACAAACATAATCCGTTGCTGAAGAATCAATGTAAACCAATGGATCAAATATCTCCAAATGAGCAGAAATCTCCGTCTCATTATTAACCTTCTTCTGACAGATGTTTAACATTATCTTCCACAGATACTCCAGAAAAACCAGAAAACCCTGTTTGCATTCGGCAACATAGAGCAGTCTATCATCTATGGGAATCCCTCTGTAGCCTGCAATCTTGCTGACATCATCCGTGCTGTATGTATTCAATAACTGAAATTGGCCATCCACAGTCTTGCCAATTTCATTTATCCATCTCACCGTATTCTTACAAATCACGTTCAACATATGTGTTTGTATATCTGAAAGATCATTACTATTTATAATCTCCCCATACTTTTCACAAACAATGCCCGCCAAATAACTTACAATTGTCTGTTCCGTCTTTGTCTTGACAGATTCTGTCATATAATGATCAAATTCTTTTTTATCTACTCGCAGCTGGTCAAAAACAGGATTAACTAACGTATAGCGTCGCTGTATATACGAAATCGAAAGGCCTAGCAATATCAACTGCCAATGCTCCTCATCTCCACCCTCATCTGGATTTGGATAAGCCCTAGCCAATGCTTCCATCAATTTCTTTTTGTACCGATCAACGTCCTGTTGATGCACAATATTAAATCGTTCAATAAACTTATTTAGGGAGTCCTCTGAGGCCATCTCCACAAAAAGATTTTTCTTTTGCAACTCTTTCTTATTCGTCGTATAAACTTTTGTCTTCAGCCAGTCAGCCGAATCTGCTGCATCTGGATAAGGTACTGACTTTGGAAGCGCATTTCCAAGTCCGATATACGCTTTCATTTCATTAAGCGTTGGTTTATCAACATTTGAATTTCTATGAATATAAAGGCTCGGTTTTGCTTTCAAAGTACTCCGAAGCATTTGAAGACGAAGATACTGATAATAAAGATCTGTCGAAATAATCTTCATATTTGGAGGTGTCTTCGGATAATATTTTACCTGAATAAACTCAAATGTGCCGTCCTCAAAAAATACATCCACATCCTCAAGATATTCTGAACAGACACATTTTACTTGATTTTGAAGCAGACACATAATTGTTACATAATCCTGAAATAAAAATCCCCTGATTTTATCTGCAGCATCTCTATTCTTATCCCCTTCATACATAACTGATAATTTATCTACTTCTGTGTTCATTAGCACACTCACGGATCGTCCCCTTTCTACGCCGCCTTATTAGTATCTATTATATCTATAACCATTTCCATCTTAACCTACATTTCAATATAATAATATTATAAGCGAAAAAAGTCAAAAACACAATAAAAAGCAGACTGACAAATCATTTCATTTGCCACTCTGCCTATAATACAAACTCTGCTTCTATGTCTTTTCTGTAACTATCCTCAAAATACTCCAACCATCTTCCCAACCCAGTAAACCACCCCCAGCAGCCAGCTTGCAAAGATCCCGTACAAGATCACCGGCCCGGCGATAGTGAATATCTTGCACCCAATCCCGAAGACCTGGCCCTCCGTCTTGTACTCGATGGCAGGCGCCGCCACGCCGTTGGCAAAACCGGTAATGGGAACCAGCGCGCCCGCGCCGCCCCACTTAACAATCTTAGGGTAAATATTAAACCCGGTGAGGATCACCGATACCAGCACCAGGATCAGGGAACACCAGCTTCCCGCGGTCTGCTTGTCCAGCCCCATGTTGGCGGCATAATTCAAAATGAACTGTCCGATACAGCAAATGATGCCTCCGGTGACAAATGCCTTGATCATCTGGAGACCCAGATTATGAGTGGGCGTCACCTCTTTCACATATTTTTCATATTCTTTCTGCTGTTGTTCCTTTTCCTGTTTTGTCTCTTCCATACCAGCCTCCTGTCACTACTTTGTCTCTGTTTCAAAATCTTTTTCCTCAGTATGTGCAGGATATCTGATTTTATGCGTTTTCACAAGAGCCTGCATTTCCACAATATATTTACGCCTCTTCTTCCTTCCCTTCCCGTCCGGCTGTGGCGATCAGTGCTTTATCCACATCTTCCTCGTAATTGCGCATGGCAACCTCAATGGGAGTGGGATCTTTAGTCAGCCGCCTGCCGCCGATATGGTTAAAGAAGACAATGATGCCTGCCGCCAGACCCAGGGAGTAAGATACTTCCAGTGTATTCAGCCCCTGGGGCTCCCTGTTCATGACCATCCTGTATACTTCCGTGAACACATCGTTGATACCTACATCATTGTGGTACGCCATGATGGTGAAGGCAGTGCCAAAGAAGCTGACCAGGCACACCAGCGCCGCTTTCAGCCACTGCTGCCAGCCCTTATGCCTGTCCACGCTGATCCATTCCACCAGCACATCCGGTTCCCCCACGATCTGCACCGTGATATTGGGACAGGTATCCTCCATCAGCTCCACAAGCTTTAATGTACTGATGACACAGCGCTTCGTGTCCTGCTTTCCGAAGTGATGCGCTTTCAACGCTTTCAGCTTTGCCGCAGTCACATTGTCGGAGCACCGCACTTCTCCCAGGTCGGAGAGAAACACATCCTCCGACTGCACCTCCACATTTCTGTCGCACTTTAAATAAACTGTTACATTCGACATTTCAAAACCTCTCTGCTTCTCACGCTATGCAGTCCTGTGAAATTCCGTGAAAAAATAGATCAAAGAGCCACACAGCTTTCCGATTGCCATACTGAGAACTGCCAGCCCGATTCCATGCCGGAATGAGATCCTTCTCGTCAAAATCGGAATACTGTCCAGCATCTCCGCTATGGCAAGGGCAAGGCAGCCGATAAACATTCCGGCGAAAAGTCCGTAAACCGCCTGGCTGAACACACCGATTCCGTTCCACAGTGCCATTCTCTCAGGAAACCGTGCCTGCCACCATGCGCCAAACTGACAATAGCGGGAAAAAATACTTAAGACACAGCCCGTTAATGTACCGAAAATAACCATCTCTTCATACAATACCACTTTCCTGGAGGTATGCGTCTTCCCCGCAAAGCGGGGCACCAGACCCACCGCCACCAGCACGGTGAACACGCCCGCAGAGGACAGCATGCCGTAGCTTGCCCCTATAACTGCCAAAAACAGGGTTTTCATACACTGTTCCCCTCTCTTGTTCTTTTTTGGTATACTATTTATGCATGTGCATGTATACTTGCCACGCCCATGCCTTTTCTATGCGCTGAAACTATGTCAGAGCCAGTCAAAACCAGCTCTGACATTCATCATTATGAGTATTGTGTGTATTGGGAAAAATTTTTATGCATTTTTATTTTCTATGCATATTTATGATCTCTGCATTTTCATTTGAAAAAAAACGGTTTTGAAAATATGTTGTTGAAAGAACTATAGGCACCTGACTCTCTCCAGGGTAATGTTTTCACAATATTGCAGGGAGATACTCTGCTTTCTGCTGACCCGGCTGCTGCCGACAGTAATATTCCGGAAAACAATATTTCTCAATTCATGTCCGGGCTCATCAAAACCTGCCAGTTCTATGGCCTCACAGGGCACCCACTCCGACTCATGACCGAAATATTCGCCCAGGATATGCATCCCTTCAAAACAGCAGTTTTCAAACACAGGAGGCCTGGCTGCTCCGATACCATCATCATTATACCCCACAGAGTGAAACAACACCCTGGCCGCAGAACAGTCCCTGACATGCACATCTCGCACATAACCGCCCCGCTTTTTCGTTCCCTTGATCTCAATGCCGCACATGGAACTACTCATATCGCAGTCCCAGATCCGGACATCACTGACACCACCGGACATCTCGCTGCCAATGGTGATTCCATGTCCGAAAGCACTCTTACAGTCAAAGATCCACACGTGCTCCGTGGGTCTTGCGATCTCATTTCCCTCCGGATTCTTTCCCGACTTCACCGCAACAGCATCATCCCCTGTGTAGAACATACAGCCAAAGATCGTACAGTTCGTGGAGGAATCAGGATCCCAGCCGTCCCCATTCCACACATTGGTGGAATGAAAGGTGCAGCCCTCCGTCACAATGTTGTCAGAATAAATCATCTGCAGATTCCAGCTGGCTCCGTCCTTGAAAGTCACTCCTGACAGATAAATATTCTGACAGTTTGCCATATGTATCAGCCTGGGGCGGACACGCCCGGGAATGGTTTCCGGCTTTTCACATTCGTTGATCTTATCTCCCAGAGATGCCAGGTAATCCTTCAGCCGCTCTGTCTCGGAGGCGATCACCTTTTCCGCAAGGCTTCTGCCGCCGCTGGCAATGGTGCCTCCGCCACGGATCATGACATTTCTACAGTTGTAACCCTCTTTATGGTTCAGCCCGCCCAGATTCAGATAGCTGCTGTAGCACTCCTGTTCCACCCCCTCAAAGCGGCTCCAAATCCGGGGCAGATAGTCCTCCGGCTCATCGGTTCCCTGCAGGACAGCCCCCTTCTCCAGATACAGTTCCATATCGCTGTGAAGCCTGAGTGCCCCTGTCAGGTAAATTCCCGCAGGGAAATACACCGTTTCACCCTCGCCGCAGTCATCCAACGCCCTTTGGATCGCCGCCGTGTCCACGGTCTCACCGTCACCCGCCGCACAGTAGGGCTCTCTGGTGACATCGATCCGCCTGCCCGCTTTTTCCGTGGTCAGACACAATTCCCCGAAAACCTTTGCTTCATCCCAATTCCGCGCATCAGCGGTTTCCTGCGCATCCTCTCCATTCCACGCATCAGCAGTTTCCTGCGGATCCTCCCCACTCCGCGTACCTGCGGTTTCCTGCGCATCCTCTCCACTCCGCGTACCTGCGGTTTCCTGTGCATCCTCTCCATTCCGCGTACCTGCGGTTTTCTGCGGATCCTCTCCGCTCCGCGTACCTGCGGTTTCCTGCGCGCGTCCGTAGGTCTGCTCCACGCCGGGTTCATTCCCCCGCAGTGCCTTGATCGTCACCATATACCCGGTTTCCGGCTGTAAGCCCAGAAATTCATAATGAGTCTTTGCCGTCTCCCCGGCCAGGATCCCGTTCAGATAGATTTCGTATTTTTCCACCGGCTCTTGGGGCTTCTGCCAGTATACCGCAATGGAGTCATAAGTGACCACACTCCTGATCCCGCCGCTGTCCCCTATAGTAAACAGGCTCATTCCGTCGCCTCCAGTCCAAAGGGAATATCGGCGTTCTCATAAATATTAGCCGCATTTCCAGTGCAGATAAGCCTGATCTCATTCTCGCCCTCTTTTAACTGACCCGCCAGGTCAAAGAAATGCTTCCCCCAGAAGCTTACGTCTACGAACTGCCCATTGCAGTAGCATTCCACCATCTCGGAACCCGTTACGAAGAATCCCGTGGTGTCTTCAAGGTCTGAGGCCTTACAATGGCAGATATAGACTGCCTCATTCTCTCTCTTTTCTTCCAACGTGAACCGACTTGTCCAGTCAACAAATCGCCCCCGCCGTTTCGCAGGCATTTCTTCCCTTATTTCAACCTCTTTTGCCAGACCGGACATTCTTTCCTGATCGGGCACTCTCTCTGCGTCAGCCTCCCTTTCCTGATCAGGCGCTTCCTTTACAGGGCACAGACCCGCGGTTCCTGCCGGAAGTATCAGGACTGTCTCACTGGGATCGAGCCATAGTTCAAACGCTGACTTTGCAAGACTGTAAGCCTCACCCTTCCAGAGATCAAAGAGCATAACAGGACTGTCACAAGCCACCGACACATCTGTCCTGACAAGAGTGTCACCCTCATTTCCCAGCAGATACATGGTGGTTCCATCTTTGGTCAGGGTATTCAGACGCACCGTCTTACATTTTTCCTTCAAAACAAGACCGCCCCTGATGGATGGATCGCCCAGCAGTTCTTCTCCCATATGTACCACTTTCACTCCCTCGGGCAGCCGCTCATCGTAGTCCTCCCCCAGGGTGTTCAGGATCACACTGTACTCATAGCCTGCCATACAGAGCTTCCCTTCCTTTACCAGAGCCTTTCCCTCCAGAATTGCCTGCTCCAGCACTGCCGCCGGCAAGTAGTTAAATTCTATCTGGTTCTCATACAGACAGGCGGTCTCCTCATAGGGAGCCTTATTGTTGTCACAGAGGACAGCAGCCTTCGCACCGTTTATTGAACCGGTCATCAGCCAGGACAGTCTCTTAAAATAATCCGAGAACCGGCGGTAATGCTTCCACCAGATATTATTGGGTCCCACATCGGGCGGACGCTCTCCCTTCCTCTGCCCCAGCACACTATAAAAGAATGCATGGGGAACAAACAGGTTCACGCCGCGTTGACCCAGCCAGTCTATATACCATTTCATATCCCCGGCAGTAAAATACCAGGGGATATTCTTCCTGTTGCAGACACCAAAGCACTCGTTGGCATTACGCCGCCTGCCCAGGTGCCTGGCGATATCCGCAGACAGCTTGGCCTGTACGGAATCAAACTCCCGCAGTCCGCCCGTCTCCGGAGATACCCTGCGCAGGATCAGATCCTGACCGGGAATATGAAAGAACAGTTCCTCCTCAATATCGTTGCTTTCCGCGGGATGTCCCATGAGGGCGATGCCGTGGCTCTCGCACCATCCGGACAGCCTGGCATAGAAAATATCCCTGAGCTTCTTTTTGATCAGCTGGTGGTACAGAGTGACCGTAGGGTTCTGTACCGTAGAAACCACATCCTCCCTGCCGGCAACTGCCCCTGTCTTGATAAACAGACCCTCCAGCTCCTCCAGTCTGCCGCCGGCGGCCAGAATCTCCTCCTCCAGCCCCTTACACCATTCCCGATAACGCCCCGCATTTCTTCCCAGCGCACAGGGCTCGTCCGTGAAAAAGGCAAAGACCGTATTCCCAAAATATTCTTTCAGATTCTCATAATATCTGTCATGGGTGAGACGAATAAACTCATCCACCGCGTCCGGATTGAGGATATCCGCAGACTTGGGGGCTCCCGCCTCCCCGTCATCCTCACCGAAATGGATTCCCCGGATGGTGCCTCCCGTAAAGCCATACACGATCTTCTTTCCGCTCTCCAGCTCGGCAATCACCTGCGCGGAAGGCTCCCTGGCAAGCTTTTCCTCCGCCGCCTCCCTGTCAAGCAGGATAATGCCCTTGGAGGCATACTCCGGATCAGCCTCCACCACCATGCCGTGGGCAGAGCCGGAAGGATACATGCCCTCGTCGTACAGGACTACTTTCATGCCCAGGGAATCCGCGGTCTTTACAATGAACCGCACCGCCTCAAAATATTTGTCAGAGAGATAAGGCATGTCCTCCGGCACACCGATCCTGGGATGCAGCACGAAACCATTCACGCCCTTCTCCACATAATCGGCAAGCTGTTTTCTCACCTTTTCCTCATCAAATGCATCATTGTAGAACCAAAAGGGAATCGGCGAATACTCCCGATCCGGCTCCAGCAGTTCTTTCAGTATCTCTGTCATATCTGACCCTCCTGATCTTATCTCTTATTGAAACAGTGATATGGAAAATTTCCACCTGTACGGTTGCAATCCAATGCCCCGTCTGCATGCCATTTATGGCAGTGCAGACGGGGTGTTGGATTAGCAACCTACTTCCAAATGAACAAAACGCGGATGCGCAAGCAGACGCAGGAGCGCGTAAGCGCGGGTTTTGTGAATGTGGAAGTTAGGTTGGATGCTCCTTGGAGCGTCCAACCGTACAGGTGGAAATATTTCCATCAGTACCTGACCCAGACGCTCATCTCCCCCTCCCCGCGGTTATTCCATGCATAATATGGTATAAACGTCAGAGCAACTTCTTGTTCTTTCGCCGGTGCGGCTTCCGCGTACAGTCCTGCCTCCTCCCCCCAGGGCTCCTGTCTGTACCCGGGGATTTTCAGGATACGCATCTCATGCCCCATTTCATCGGAATGTTCCACTTTGATTTCCCGCAGTCTTCCGGTGTCAGTCCGCAGGAGATGCAGATCGCTTCCGTTATCCGCCTCCTCCATGCAGTAGCAGACAGGCCCCCGCAGGAACGCGGCCTTTCCGATATTCTCCCTGACCTTTGTGTTTGCGCGGACACACCGGACCTCCATGGGAAAAGTCAGATAAATTTCATCTCCCTCCTGCCATTCCCCGCTCAAATAGAGATAGCCGTCCTGCATCCTGCCCTCTATATTGTCCGGGGATTCAGGGAAACGGATCGCCTGCGTCGCCAAGGAGCCGCCACCGGCTATCCCCAGGGAACCTTCCCCGGCTGTCCTGAAGGAATCCCCGGCTGCCAACGCACTCCCATCACTTTCTCCTATGGACGGCAATTGCCCGACATCCAGCTTCTTCCCCTCCGAGACAATCGTACCACCCTCCAGCTTCCAGTCGCTCAGGGTACATTGCCCTCTTCTGACCTCCACCTGGGCTTCCCTGCACCAGCCGGGTATCCGGAAAGCCAGCGTCCCCTGCGTCCCGGCTGCGGCCTGCGCTTCCTTCAATCCCATGGGTCCCTCTGCGGCCTGCGCTTCCTTCAATCCCATGGATCCCTCTGCGGCCTGCGCTTCCTTCAATCCCATGGGTCCCTCTGCGGCCTGCGCTTCCTTCAATCCCATGGATCCCTCTGCGGCCTGCGCTTCCTTCAATCCCATGGATCCCTCTGCGGCCTGCGTTCCCCGCCTGTCATGCAGAGTGACTTTCACATGCCCGTCCCAGGGAAAATCTGTTTCCACCTGCATGTTCATACCATGCCCGTCCCATTCAAAGTCCAGTTCACTGCCCATATACAGATGTGTATACAGTGTGGTCTCACTGGCAGTGTAAGCATAAGCGCTCAGCGAGCTTACCATCCTGGCAATGTTGGGCGGACAGCAGGCGCACCCGAACCACTTTTGCCGGATACTCTTCACGTGCCGTTTCCGTTCATCCTTCTCGCATGCCTCAGGCAGTACCTCCAGTGGATTTACATAGAAGAAGCTTTTGCCGTCCAGTGCCATACCTGCCAGCACCGTGTTGTAAAGAGCCTGCTCCATCACATCACTGTAACGGTTATCCGCCCGGATCTCCAGCATGCGCCTGGCGAAAAAGACAAGCCCTATGGCGGCACAGGTCTCCGAATAAGCCGTATCATTGGGCAGATCGTAGGGATAGGAGAAAGCCTCTCCCAGGCGCGTCCCCCCGATCCCGCCGGTTATGTACAGCTTCTCGTTTACAATACTGCCCCAGAGCCTTTCACAGGCTGCATACATCGCCTCATCCTTTGTCAGACGCGCCACATCAGCCATGCCGCTGTACAGGTACACCGCGCGCACGGCATGTCCCACGGCCTCCGACTGCTCTCTCACCGGCAGGTGCGCCTGATGGTATTGGAAACGCAGTCCCTCCTCCGGCTGCCGGTAAGGTTTTCCCTCATGCTCCGCCCGCTCCTTTTCTTCCAGGTCGAAATAATAGGGTCTTGTCCCCCGCATGTCCAGAAAGAAACGGCTCAGCTCCAGATATTTCTCCTCTCCGGTCACCTCGTAAAGCCTTGCCAGAGCCATTTCCGCAATCTCATGTCCCGGATAGCCCTTGCACTTCCCTTCCTCCGGCCCGAACCTTTCCGCAATAAAGTCCGCGTACCGCTGCGCCGCTTTCAACAGCCTGTCCTTTCCAGTGGCCTGATAATAAGATGCCGCGCCCTCCGCCAGGTGTCCGAAACAGTACAGTTCATGGTGATCCCGCAGATTGGTAAAAATCCGGTCCATCCCGTTAATGATATAGTAGGTATCCAGATATCCGTTTTCCGCCTGTGCAGCACACACAATATCTATGGCTTCATCCGCAGTCCGCTCCAGTTCCGGATCGGGATGGTTGATCAGGGAATATCCCACCGCCTCGATCCATTTGGAAAAATCAGTGTCCTGGAACACAAAGCCATAGAACTGATCCGGTTCTGGATTCCCGGGATCCTCCGGCAGCGCTTCAAATCCCCGATAGGTATATGCGGGCGGCACAAAACCGTTTCCCTGGGTGCGTTTTCGCCGCATCAGGTTTCCCGCCACTCTAAAATTCCGCATACAATAACTGGGAGAGGCACCCGGAACACGGTCATTCAGTGCTTCCCACTGATAGGGAATCACCTCCCTGCGAACCAGTTCCTGCTCCCTCTCCCAGAAGGTATCTTTGATCCGTATCTGTTTTAAGTCCAGCGGCCTGCTGAATTCCTCATTGTTCATCCTCTTAATCTCCCTGTAATCCCCCAGTATCACACCATCCCAAAGTACTCCCCACACTTCCCGACATGCCGGCGCAGCCGGCACATGCAGCAGCATAAATTCTGTTGTCAAGAACGATCGGTGCAGGTCTTGTGCACATTAGTAACAGTTCAGCCCTCGCATTCCTAACGAGGTGGGCAAGCCCCCTCCTCAGCGTCTGCTTCGCATCCGACGCCGCTGTGCGGCTCATCTTTTATTTCATGTGAGGGCGCTCCGCTCATGCAGCAATTCGCAGATCACGCTTTGTGTGCAAGCACCCACGCGCAATCTGTGAATTGTTGCATGGCTGAACTGTTACGCACATTATTCCCATATCGGCTCTATACAGATGTTCAGATCCACCTCGGAGCTGATGCCCGCCACTTTTCCATGGGGAGTATACTGCCATACCTTATATTCATATGGATAATACAGTGTCTCACTGTAAGAAGCAAACCACTTATCGTAATCTTCCAGGGCCGACACGTCAATCTTCAGGGCGCCCATCTCCGTGTTGTGATAGATCATGGGCTTATAGCCTGCGGCCTCGATGGTCTGGCAGAACAGCAGCGCCAGGTTTGTTCTCTCCTCGGGGGTGATATGATTCATACGCCCGTTAGCCCCTGACACCAGCTCCACATCAAAGACAATGGGGCATTCCAGCTGATAAGGCGCGACCTTCTGCAAAACCAGGTTCGCCTCCTCCAGGACCTCCTCCTCGGTGATCGCCTGGCTGTAAATGTAAACGCCGGTCTTGATGCCTGCCGCCTGGGCGCCCTGCACATTCTGGTCAAAGTAGCTGTCCTCCTCCATCTTGCCTGTTCCATAGCCGCGGTACGCCACACGGACAAAGGCAAACTCCACGCCGTCCTGGGCCACCTTAGCCCAGTCAATATTGCCCTGGTGCCTGGACACGTCAATCCCCTTATGGGAGATCACCTGGTCGCCGGACATATACTGGATCTCGCCGCTCTCCAGCAGATTCACATTCTCCTGCACCAGCTGGCTCTGCTTCAATCCCCTGTTAATCGGTACAAAGTAATACTGCCCGCCGCTTGCCACCAGCAGTTCCTCCGGAAACAGGGGACGCAGGGTTTCCAGCATCGTCTGCCCGTCGGAAAGGCCGGTGCGGATTGTATTCAGCACTCCCTCATGGGCCTGCTCCTCCGCATTGCGGACCGCTTCCTCCATCCTGGTCGCGGCAAGCGACTCTGCCTCCAGCGCCCTGGCCTCCGCCTCGGACACCGCACGGGCCACCTGTAGGTCCAGTTCCTCCTGGGTGTAGACAACGGTTCCCCCCAGTACCTCCACCGCCCCGTCCTCCGCGTTTTCTTCCGTAATTTTCAGGTACAGCGCCGTCCCGCAGTACATAATGACCACCAGCACCACAAGGGTACATAGCATGACCATTACCAGTTTTATCCTGTTCTGGCGCTTCCGCGCCCGCCGCCATTTATTTTCACGCATGGATTCTTCATTGATATCCTGCTCTCTCTTCATAAGTATTCTCCCTCGCCTGTCCCTATGCAATATTTCCTACCTTTCTATATTAAATGAATTTGTCAAAGAAGGGAAGCGGAAAATATTAGTTTTTTATTAAAATTCATCCTTTTATGATTTATTTCGCCTTCTCGCGCATCCGCAGCAGTATCTTCTTCTCCATGCGGCTCACCTGCACCTGGCTGATGCCCAGGACTGAGGCAATCTCCATCTGGGTCTTATTCTGGAAATACCGCATGTAGATCAATTCCCGCTCCGAAGGCTCCAGGCCGTCCAACAGCTGCTTTAACAGCATATGGTTCAACAGCTCCTCCTTTTCACTGTCCTCGCTGCTGTAAATGCCCACCATGCTGCTGCCTACGCTGCCGCTGCCCCGCACCACCTTGTCCACCAGATAGACCTCACTGCCGTCATCCTGATACACGGCGCTGTAAATGGATTCCACTTCTGTGGACGCCTCCATGGCCAGTACAATTTCCTCCCTGTCCATTCCTGTTTCCTCCGCGATCTCCTGTATGGACGGATCCCTGCCCAGGATACTCTGCAGTTTCTGTCTGGCAGCGCTGACCTTCATGCCGTTTTCCTTGATGGTGCGCGACACCTTTACCATGCCGTCATCCCGCAGGAACCGTTTGATCTCCCCCGTGATCATGGGCACTGCGTAGGTGGAAAATTTCAGTCCCAGGCTCAGGTCAAATTTGTCAATGGCCTTCATCAGCCCTATGGTTCCGATCTGAAACAGATCCTCCAGGTCGTGCCCTCTGTTGGCAAAACGCCTGACGATATGATGGACCAGTCCCAGATTTTTCTCGATCAGTACTTCCCTTGCATCCCTTTCTCCCGCCTGTGACCTCGCAATCAGTACCGATGTCTCCTCCATGCGCTACTCCTCGCTGTCAATCCAGTCACCGACTCCCATTTTCTTTGTCATACGTACCGTAGTGCCCTGCCCGGGACGGCTCTCCACCTCCAGGTCATCCATAAAGGCCTCCATAAAGGCAAACCCCATTCCCGAACGCTCCAGCTCCGGTTTTGTGGTAAAGAGAGGCTCCATGGCCTGTTCCACATCCGTCATGCCCACACCCTGGTCGGAGACACTGATATGTAAAAGGTCCTTTTCCAGAAGGCAGCATATCCTGACTTTGCCCGGATGGATCACCTCCTCAGGCATCCTCTTTCCGTCAGGCCGGGCATAGCCGTAATAATTTTCATAGCCATGGATGATGGCGTTGGTCACCGCCTCCGAAACGGCGGTCTTGATATCCGATAATTCCTCCAGGGTAGGATTCAGATGAGAGACAAACGCCGCCACCGCCACCCTGGCAAAAGCCTCGTTGTCAGAGATCGCATCAAAGGAAAGTTCCATTTCGTTTCTGATTTCCTGTATCATTTATACCAGTACCTCCACAATCTTATTTAAACCGGATACCATCAGTATTCTCTGGATCTGACGGTCTGCATGGATCGCATAGACCTTTCCCCCGAAGCAGGCTATCTTCCGATACCGCCCCATGATGATCCCGATCCCCGATGAATCCATAAAGCGCGTATTTTCAAAGTCGAACACCACATTGCACACATCATCCCGCACCAGGAGCCTGTCAGCGTTCTCGCAGATAAAACCGGCCCGGTGGTGATCCACCTCCTCCGGCAGCCTGATCATAAGACAGTTGTCGATCACCTGGAAATCCTCTGTAGAAATCTGCTCCATTTTTCTTCCTCCATTCCGGCTTTCATTCAGATAACCACCCGGAAACAACCAATCATTTCCTATGGTATAAAAAATTGTCACTTCGTGACAATTGCAAGAATGCTTCGCATTCTTGTGAACGC